>URXI01000077.1 GCA_900551775.1 uncultured Eubacterium sp.
AGGTCTGACCTCCACATTTACACTGTACCGTGACGGGGAGGAAGTGGACAGCATCACCCTGGACGCTTACGGCAGCACGGACTACCTGTCCGACATGCCGTGGGTATCGCCGGAGGACCTGCCTGCGAACGAAAGCGGTTCCTACGACCATTATACGGGAGATCCGCCGGCCCTGCACTGCACGGTTACGCCGACCGACTGCACCTGGGACGGCGAGGTGACCTATACCATCAGGGAAACCGGCCTGCCGGACGGCAGATTTTCCGAAACGGATTCCGGAACAGGAAACGGCGAGCGGGGGACATATAAAGTGACCTACCATGCCGAGACACATAACAGCCAGACCTGCACAAGCAGCCCTGCAAGCTGGTCTGACATCAAATATAAGATCACCATCACCGACGCCACCGGAGCGGAAACGGTACTGGAGGGCACCGTGGAGAATGGGGACCTTGAAATTGATTATGTCCATGAATTTGAAGAGCAGGTATTTATCAATGATAACTTCCGTGGCGATCTGCAGATCATCAAGAGCAAAGATGATCTTGATCCATTTACTGATAAGACTAACAGCGATAACGGCGTCAAGCAGCCGTCTACGGATTCCCTGTGGACCATAGAGCTGGAAAGCGGCGGCTGGGAAGGCTGCCCTTATGTGCGGGTGATTGACGAGGGCGTGAAAAAGGACGGATACGGCAAGTATACCCACACATATAAGGCCACCCGTGATAACAGCGGGACACCGGCAGGCCCGGAGAGTCCGCTGAAGGTATCGGAGGACGGCCAGATCTATATCTATGACCTTCCATATGGGACATATATCGTCAGGGAGATCAAGGCC
Organism: uncultured Eubacterium sp.; assembly: GCA_900551775.1. GTDB lineage: Bacteria > Bacillota > Clostridia > Peptostreptococcales > Anaerovoracaceae > Senimuribacter. The sequence goes on from URXI01000077.1 coordinate 842, forward strand.
GACTCTGATGGATACGTCCTGGAAGAGTTCCGATTCTCCATCACAGAGGATGGGCAAAAAGTATCGAAGAACGTTGCCTCCAACCAGGCAAAAAGAAATAAGATCAAGGTGGTAAAGACTAATGCGGAGACGGGTAAAACCGTGCGCTGGGATGCAGACCGCACAGCCTTCCGCATCCGCTATAAAGGAAATCCGGATCTGGCAGATCCGACGCAGTCAACCAATTACAACCGTTATCTGCCGAATGGCAGCAGTTACAGTGACGACAACCAGAACTATGTATTTTATGCCAACAAGAACGGCGAAATCGTGCTGCCGTACCAGATCGAATACGGCATCTACGAAATCGAGGAGCTGGTCGTGCCTGAGGGTTACTACGTCGGCCAGTATGACGGCAAGGGGAAGGGCACTATCGCAGACATGGGAAGCATCAATATCATCGATCATAAAGGGCAGACCGTTACGCCGCCGAAGACCTTTTTAGAAACCGTCCAGGTTCGAGACAAGGACGGAAAAAAAGTGGAAAAGTTCACCGGTGACAACAAGACCACTTATAACAAATATCGCTTTACGGTATTAGAGCAGGATCCGCATATGGACGGCGAAGATTATGTAACCTACTATGCCATTGTCAACATGCCGAACAACCCGGCCAAGGGTAAGATTGAGATTACCAAAAATGGAGAAGGCTTCGTCGGCTGGAACAAAGGCGAGGACAACGGGTATTCCATCTGGAAATCCGCCTGGGACAGGATACGCCTTGGAAGCGCCAAATTTGAAATCTACGCTGCAGAAGACATCAAGCAGGTGGACGGGGTCATCCCTGTCAAAGCATATGACGCTGCAACGGACAAGCCGATAGACCTCACCAAGGTCAGCCGCGACCATGCGGATATCGACGGAGCAAAAGAGGTATGGCAGGTCAGCCTGGAGACAGGAGAGGTTATCACGCAGACGGCTGCCAAGGACATCAGCAAGACCAATAAGACCTTTACGGATTACGTCATCGCCGCAGTCAATGGTGCAACCTATAAGGACAGCTTTACCGTGCGAGACGACGAGAAGAAGATGACCTACCGGTATACCGTGCAGTATGCCCTCAATTACAGCAAGGGCGGATTCAATTACACGGACGTGCACGTAACGAAGGGATCCGTGGCAGACGATTATGTTGCAAAAATAGATGTTACCGACCCGCTGCTGAAATCCGGCGAAGAGGAGCTGGGCATCACCACTATGGACTATGACGGTGGCAACAGGGTGCGTGTCAACCGCCTTGAATCGGAAAAGGACCTGCCGGAAGACGAAGTAACCGGCGTCCATAGTGATTATGACAAGGTGACGGCGGAAATCGTGGAACCGAAGGTTGAGACCGTGCAGGTACCTGATGAGACGCAGCCGCCTGACGACCAGGGCAACTATCCGACAAAGGATGAAGAACAGGTCACCAATGCGCCGGATGTCCCTGACGGCTGGGACAAGGCAAGCGACGGCTGGGATGCAGTAACGAAAAAGGATGCAAAAAACTTCATAATCTCCAAAACGGAAGAAGGCAGCCAGAGTTACCGTATCTGGATCAATGACGGCCAGCTGAGATGGGCTGACTGCGACGCAGAAGGCAATTTTTACAAGTCGTACAGCCAGGAATACTATTTCACCACCGCCCAGCATTTCAAGAATGCTGTCGGATTTGATTTCACGTGGGACGGCGTCATCGGCATGAGCACGACAGCAGATAACGCAGCCGAAACAGCGGTGACGGAGATCCTGAACCATGAGGGGACCACGCCGCAGATCACCGAGTCCAACGTCTATACCCATGAAGTTAAAGACGGTAAAACCATCTTTAACGGTAAGCCGCTTGATGCAGCGCCGGTATATTTCCTGACCAACGACGGCATCAGGACGGAGATGTACCTCTCCGGTATGCTGACCCACACCAGGGTCACGCTGACACAGGAGCAGCTGTATGTTTTCGACCAGACATACCCGGCATTCTCCTACAATGGACAGGGGCTGGACTGGAACAAAGGGATGAACCCGGATAATCCATATTATGAAAGGATATTTGATGACCGGAACTTCATCAAGGCCGAGCGCCACGAGGCAGGCAAGGATAACAGGGAAGTCTTCTACACGATCGACATGGTGAGCAATAACACTGATCCGGACAAAGGATTCAAAATTACCTATCCGGATACCACGGAAGCGGTTCCTGTAATCACGGATGGCGGGAAGAGCGCGAAGCTCTCCTTTAACTCCATCGATGACACCATGGTCTATCCGATCGGAAAACCGGTTGAAGTGATCAGCACAAATTGGAAGGGCATCGCAGAATCCAGCGCACTGCCAATGGGCACCTACTGGGTAAGGGAGGTTTCTTCAGCCGAGGGCCATGTGAACAAGGGCCGGTGGCAGAAATTCACATTAGACTATAAAGACCAGTATACGCCGCTCGTCTGGGATACAGCCACCTACGAGAATGAGGCGGTATCCGTAAAAATCGATTTACAGAAGCTCTTTGAGACCGCCTATGAGTCCAATAAGTATGAGCCGGGAAGCGGAGCCGTATTCGGTATTTATACGGCCGAAGCCATCAAAGGCAGCACGACAAGCGATAAGAAGGTGGATAAAAAGACGGTTCCTGCTGACACCCTCGTTGGACGTATGGTGGTTTCAAACGGCCAGGCATCGACAACGATCAAGCTGCCGCTTGGAAAGTACTACGTCAAAGAGATCTCCGCCCCTTCCGGATGGAAGACCAACAATACGAAGTATTACTTCAACGCTGTGGACATCCTGACAGCCGACCAGATGACTTTCCATTACAAGGACATGGGAATCAGCGGGTTTGTGACCCAGGATGGCAATAACGGTGTGACGGTTGATTTCGACACCCTGTATAAGTTTGGTGCATCCAGAGTCAATATTGATGGCAAAGATTATGTTATGGACACTGCCTACGCCGAAGAGGGCAGCAACGTATCCGTTGCGGTCATGGACGGCAGAACCAATACGCAGATCAAGCTCAAGGACGGGCAAAGCACTACGATCCGCTTTGAAAACGGCGCATCGATGACAGTCAGAGCCGAAGGACAGACGTACACAGCTACCCTGGACGGGAAAGCTCCGACGAACCTTGAAACTGGGGCCGAAGGGAACGAGAACTTTACCAAGGCTACAGAAGGCAGCAAAACAATTATCAAATACAGCCCAAAGGTTACTAAAACCAATTGGCTGAGTGAAGCAACCTACAAGTATGCAGAGCCGAAAGCGGATGCAACCGATGAGGAAAAGGCTAAGCTGACCTCATTGCTGCTTACAAGTCCTGAAGGCACATCCGCAGTAAAGGCCGATGTATCCTATGATTACGGCAAGGCAACGCTGACCCTGCCAGCAGGCACTGCAGCTAGCATTGTCAGGGACGGTGAAAATGTTGACAGCCTGACCGATCCGGTTATCCTAGAACGCATCGTAAAGACCCCTGTTATGGATAAAGAGACCGGCGAACAACAGAAAGACAAGGACGGTAATCCAGTCTTTGATACCAAAATTCAGGCAGCCAAGGCTGTGATTAATTTTGATGACGGTGTGACCTACACAGTCGAGTTTGACAAGGCAGGAAACTTCTACATGTCCGCATCCGGCGAAGTTGATAAGAACCTGGATACGGAAAGCGTACTGACCGTGGACAGCAAGGCAGAACTGCCGAAGTTAATCAATCTTAAAAACACCACGGCCAAGACCTATGCTAGGAACAACACCAATGCAGGTGTGCTGAACATCACGATCAATTCTGTTAAAAATGACCATACGCCGGACACCCCGACACCGCCGCCGGGACCGGGACCTAGCCCGTCATCTCCGTATATCGGGACCACCGCAACGGTCAGCGTGACCAAGGACCATATTGCCAAGGCAGACAGCAAGGTTACGATTGTGGACAAAGTAGCATACCATAACCTGGTTCCGGGAAAAGAATACGTGCTCAAGGGAACGCTGATGGATAAATCCACCGGCAAGGAGCTGCTTGTCGGCGGAAAGAAAGTAACGGCGGAAGCCAGATTCAAACCGGAAAAATCAGACGGTACTGTTGATATGTCATTCACATTTGATGGTTCAAGTCTGAAAGGTAAAGACGTGGTAGTGTTCGAGGAACTCTATGTCATGACGGATACGGACAATAACCCAGAGACGCCGGATGAAGAGAAGAAGGTGACCGAGCATAAGGATATCAATGATGACGGACAGACCGTACACTTCCCAGAGATCAAGACCACGGCCGTTGACAGCAATACCAAGGACCATGTTGCCAATGCAGACGGCAAAGTGACCATCATCGACACCGTTAAATATACCAACCTGATTCCAGGGAAAGAATACACCGTCAGCGGCGTCCTTATGGATAAGACGACGGGAAAAGCAATCCTTGTTGACGGCAAAAAGGTGACTGCAAGCAAGACGTTCACACCGGATAAGGCAGACGGATCGATAGAACTGGAATTCACGTTTGATGCTGCAGCTCTCGCCGGCACGACAACCGTGGTATTCGAAACATTAAAATATGACGGCAAGGAAGTGGCAGTACATAAGGACATCAAGGATAAGGATCAGACGGTATATATTCCGGAGATCAAGACCAGTGCAGCGCAGACAGCCAAAGGCAAGATTACAGATATCGTTAGATATACGAATCTGCAGCCGGGTAAAGAGTATACGCTTAAAGGCACTCTCATGGACAAAGCAACCGGAAAACCGGTTAAAATCGATGGAAAAGAAATCATTGCACAGAAGATATTTATTCCAACGACATCGAGCGGATCTGCCAAGGTGACCTTCACGTTTGATGCAGATGTCATGGTCGGAAAAACAACAGTAGTCTTTGAGGAATTATATCTGAAAGGAAAACTGGTGGCAAAGCATAAAGACCTTAAAGACAAAGACCAGACGGTAAAGATTGGTGAGAAAATCGGAACCGTGGACGTTGAGACTGACATCACGCCAGGCAGTGGAGATGACGGGAATGTAGGCTTGACGCCACAAACTGGAGACACTACGCTGATCTGGCCTTACATAGCACTGCTGATTATAGCACTTGGAGTAATCACTTTACTTATAGCAAAACGCAAGAACAGACAGAATAAAGAAAATAAGTAAAAGGATTGGGAAGGGAGGCGGAGGACTCCCTTCCCGTTAAAAGAAGGAGGGGACATGACCGATAAAATAAACAAGGTACTGGATAGGGCACATACATGGATTCCATATACCACGGTTTTCCTAATCAACCTTTCAACAAGGATCCTGCTATATATTACGGCCGTATTTGCGATTACCGGCGTATTCAGGTTCCGACCCGATATGCTGATGCAGTTTTTTGAAGGGCAGGCAGTAAGTGCAGAGATCCAGGATATCACACTACAGGAGTACTGGCAGGTGGCGCTAACCGTCATCGCGGCAATTGAGATGATATGCAGCACCACACGCCTGATATATAAAAAAGCCGAGCTGATGGAACCTTTGCTGTCATTGGTGGCATCGCTTATTGCATACATACAGGTAGCCGGTACGCACATTGACGGCGACCGGATGCTTGCCACCTGTTTTTTATGGTGGATTATACGCGCCATCAGCCAGTGGTCACTGGCAAGGGCGGCGACAATACATAAGACAGAAAACGCCACGGAACCCGCTGCCTGTGAAGAAAAAGAATCTATACCAAAAAAGCCTATATCCAAAAGACAGGGGGAATAAGATAACCTGGCAAATTTATGGACCGGTAGCATGGTCCTTTTTTATTGCCCGGAAACATGAAAATGGAGGTGAAGACCATGAAAAAAAGAAGAGTGATGGTACTGGCATTGATCGCAATGCTGTCCATGGGCTGCATTGCCTATGCAACAGCACCGGTGACAAAGGAATATACCATCACGACAAAAGATAAAGGATACAAGAGCTATACCATTGATGACCTTGGCCGGAAGGAGCTGGACGGCGTACCAAAAGAGATTAAGTTTGAAGGGAGAAAATGCAAGGCTGTCAAAGTCACATTCAAACAGACCGGCCAAAAGAAGCCGGTGAAGAGAAACCGTACATATACAGGACTAACGGAAAAGAAAGTGCCTAAAACCCTGAAACTGAAATCCGGTAAGACCCTGAAACTTTCAGACGTGAAATGGACAGAGAAGAACAGACAGGCAGCCACCGGCACGATGACGTTCACAGGAACGGACAGCAGGCCCGATGCACCGGCGACCAAAGAGATCACGGCAACACTGCCAGATGGCAGCACCATCACCGTAACCGGCAGTCTGCAGGACGTAAGGCGTACCGGAAGCAGCTACAGCGAGCCGTTCTCGGTACGTGCGACGTTTACCGGGGATGAGGACGTGGCCTACTATAAACTCGGCAACACCAGGATACCGAACAACCCGGAGACCCCTGCATTTGACGGATACCAGACGGTGCTGCTCTCCCATCTGGGGCTTGATGCGGACCAGTATAGGATCACATCTGGGAAATGGGTCAGTGATTACATGCTTCTGGAAAACGGCAAGACCGTAAGGTATGCAGAGTTTTCCGGACTGCGCAGTGCTTCGGACTGGACTGCCTACTATACCGAGACAATAACGGCTGACAGCCCGCAGCTGACGACCAATGATGCCCGTGCGGAATACACGAATGGCATAAAAGACACCACATATGAGGTCACAGTAGCTGTGACATATGAGCCGTATGGACTGACCTTATGGCAGAAAGTCATGATTGCCAGTGCGGTAATCATCATCGTTGCAGGGCTCATCGCAGCGATACTTTTAATTTTACGCAAAAAAAGAAAGAAACAGACTGAAAGCAGCACTGTTTAAGGAGGATAAATATCATGCAGCAATTTATGACATCACTATATAACCTAGTTACCACATGGCAGCCGCTGGTCAACATGCTGGTGGCCATAGTTCTGGTCGGCATCGGCGTTATGTTCACGTTGCCGTCACAGAAAAGCAAGGATAGTGCAAAAAGTGCCCTTCCCTGGGTGGTTCTCGGATGCGGGATCGTGCTTGGAGCGACAACGCTTGCTAAAGAAATATCTGGAGCATTTGTGTTTTAAACCCATATAAAACAAAAAGCCCCGTTTCTGATTTCACTGAAAAACGGGGCTTCCTGTACTGTTTGAAAATAATCTTTCTCTCGAAACCATTATAAACAAATATATGGCAACCGTCAAGTAAAGCACCGGTATGTAACAGCATACTATGAAACTTCGATATTAACTATCCACAGTAATCAGCTCAGAAAGGCGGCAGAATCCTTTCAAGAAAACGGCGTACCCCATACGCAAATCAGGATATTCACAACATCCCCCCTAAATCTGCCGTCTTTCTGAGCGGGTTACTCGATCACAAAACAAACCATGAACATAGAAAGGAGATGAATCTGATGCATGACATGATAACTGTCTTTATTGATACCGAAACGATTTCGGAAGAAGATCTAACCAGGGAGGAAGAAGATGAAAGCGAAGGAGTATCGTGAAAAAATTGCGGAAGCCTTTCTTGAGTCCTTAGAAGATGAACCGAAGCAATGGCAGAAGAAATGGAAAGGGCTTGGGAGAAAGCCGGTAAATGCTGTAACAGGCAAGCCATATAAAGGGATAAACAGGCTCTGGCTGAACTATTGGCAGAGCACCATGGGATATGCAGACCCAAGGTGGTGTACTTTCAATCAGGCTCAAAAACAGAACTGGCATATCATGAAAGGCTCAAAAGGTACACAGATCGAATATTGGATGCCGTATGATACAGAGAGCAAAAAGGCACTTACATGGAAAGAGTACAACCGGCTCCAGGACAGGGAGAACATCAGGCTAAGAGCAAAATACTTCACCGTCTTCCACGCTTCGCAGATCGAAGGCATGCCTGAGCTTGAAATCATGCAGAAAAAAGACATCCATGTTGCAGATATCATTACAACGATATCTGAAAACATGGGGGTGGAAATCCTGCATGATGGCGGGGATGAAGCATATTACAGCACGCTGGAAGACAAGATCCACATGCCGGATCCGGGATGCTTTGAAAATGAATATGCCTTTCACTCAACGACCATGCATGAGTTATCCCATGCGACCGGGCACTCCAGCAGGCTGAACCGGTACCTCGACGGAGGCTTCGGCGATGAGTATTACGCATATGAGGAGCTGGTCGCAGAAATATCCAGCTGCTTCATGAGCGAAGACCTGCCGATGGAACTAGACGAGGAACATTTTGATAACCACATAGCGTACCTGCAGAGCTGGATTTCCGGCATCAGGCGGAAGCCTGAAGTGCTGATGAAGGCCATCAAGGATGCAGAGCGTGCCGCAGACTACCTTGAACTGCAGGCGGGGCTTTGCACGGAGATGGAGTATAGACAACACGCTGAAAAGGCATTTGAAGTATCGGAGGGCAAGGTTTCCGACTACCAGGAACCGGATCGAGGGGCACTATTTAAAGAGAGCAACCAGAAGGCATATGTAAAAGACTTTATCACAGAATATCTGAAAGAATATGATTTCAATAAGCCGCAGATTATCAAAGGGAAGCTGCTGCCTTCCATGATGCTTGAAAAAGAGCTGCAGCAGGGGGGCATGTTTGACAATGCAGAAGAATGTCTGGAATGGATCAACCACGATCCAGAAGCTGCTGCCAATACGATGGTATACTGCAAGGAAAAATATCCAGAACTTGATTTGGTGCCGGAAAAAGACCCACGAAAATTTTCCTTAATCATGATGGAAAGGGAACTGTATAAGATGACATATTCATCTGAAATCGTTGACCGGAACTGGGACAGGGACTTTCTGTTTGATAGGTTTGCTGCGACACAGATTTGCAAAGACAACGGCATCAAGGTGCCGGAAAATGCCAAAGTCCTGCGCATGAGGGTACCTGGAATAGAGCTGGATTAATGGAAGGTGGGATGATTCATGAGGAAAGGTCAGATAACAATACTGGAACGTGCAGATCACTATGAAATCAAACCCTGCCAGAGACTGCTGCTTGAGAGTGAAAACTACAGTGTGGATTATTACAGCATGATGCTTTCATATTTCATTCGGGCTAATAAGGAGAATATGGATGTGGCAGATACATGCGAAGTTGTGAACCTGGTTTATGAACGATTCCTTCATCTGCCAGGAAATCGGCGCCGCAGGCTCTGGTCGAGATCCCTCTTCCATGCAGTTGAATCTGTCGAAGTAGTAGTGGCAATGATTAATGACAGCCGTAGTGATGCAATAGGCTGTATCAACAATGGAGGGGAATACATCCTTGGATTATCCATTAAATACGCAATAGAGTATGACCGTATCATACAGACAGTATTAGAACTTGCATCCAGCGGCAATCTCGAACAAAGTGAAGTGATCCATCTTATAGATAGAGGGATGGATATTACAGATACGTATCAGGAAGCCGTGAAAATAGCAGAACGCTATCTGTTTAAATACAGTAGGGGTGAACATGCCTTTGGTATTTTCGATTATTTGGAGAATGTCAAGAAAATCAGAAAATTGGGGTTGACTTTGGAAGAAGCAGAAAATCTTTCCTTCAACTATGAAAGATGCGTTGCCGAATATTTTTCCAGATACTTCGAACCGTTTACCAGAACGTATCCATATACAGGATATAAATGGTTCCGTGCATGGTATTACACTGAATCAGGACATCTTCTAAAAAAACTGATGGAATTAGAAATTACAGGGGACGTGGATTTCCCTATGAACCGACTTGAATACGAGTATAAAGATACAGGGATAACCTTTAAATTTATCAGGTATTCAAGCATCCGTCTTTACCGGGACAGTGAGGATGAAGATGGGACAGATGAAATCGAATTCAAAGGGAGCCGGATCCAGGGCCAGCTGAAGCTGTACGTCATGAAGGATATGGTTTTGATGAAGGCAGGATATAAGACAGAAAAAAATGTGCCCGTTACGATGAAGAGACTGGCTCAGTTTTATGAAGAAAGGGATGATGATGCATTCCGTAACTTTTTAGAAGTGCTTGCTGCATGGGCGGAACAAAGAGGAATTTACATATTCAAAGATGCTCTGCCGTACATTAAAAAGGGGCTTTTCCTGCCGCCCATCGGCCTGCATGAAATGTTAAAGGAGGCGACCCTGGCTGATGCGCTTAAAAGCAAGTACAAAGGAATAAAGAATTGGAAGCGCAATGATATAAACCTTCTGTATGCGACAATCAAGTCCGCAGACTATGTAAATGCAAAATCAAAACAAAAACTTTTGAATTATGATGATCCGGGCATCCTGCAGCGGGCGGGGATCAGATCTAAAGATTCATTCAAAGTAACGAAAAAGAACTTCAGGGAAAATGGCGTGATGAAGCTTTTGTATCAATGGTATCTGGAAAGGCTCTCCGCTGAGGACGAGGGGGTAGATATCATATATGACTACATCCTCATGTGCCTGCAGATGAAGGAACCGGTTAATCTGGGATTTATCAGTGTCAAAAAAATAAAAGAGGCACATGACAGGGTGCTTGAAAAAAATTATCACAGGATCGTACCTGTTGTCAAGGTACCTAAAAAGAGCAGATTCGATAAATTGAGGACTTTACTGCCTGCTGAGTTTGAAAGGATTACATCACGAAAACGCCTGATCAAAGAAAGCATGATGCAGCATCATTGTGTATGGTCATACGCTGACCTGTTAAATGATGACAAGTCCGCAATATATTCATTTATATTTGAACCGGAGCAAAAACGATATACCGTAGAATTTAAAAGAAAAGGTAACAGAGAAAAATATTATATCGCACAGATACAGTGCGTCTGGAACCGTAGCTGCTCCCGGGAGGCATTTGATTATGTCAATGGGTTCCTGAAATTATAGTAGAACATATCATAGGAGACTGCTGTTTGCTGTATGACGCGGAAAGGAAGCTGAGAGTTCCAAGAATAGAGATGAACGGATAAACTTAAAAATCTATTAGAGAAAAGGAGACTACTATGGAAAAAAATCACCCACAAAGACGTATTTTTCAGCCCAATATCGTAACTGAGAAATTAGTAATGCAATATCTTGATACCGTTAAAATGGAAGGGATTGGAATATCCAAGTTCATAAATACGTGCATCATAGATTATTTCGCCCCTCGAACATCTAATCTCTATCTGGAAGCAGATGGGATAATGCAATACATGAAAGACGGATTAGACGTAGAAGAAAACTATTTGAAATGTGCGTTAGCTAGAGCTGTTGGAGGTTTAAACTGGCCGTGTGATGACTATAATGCCCTTGAAAATATTATGAGACATTTTAGGCCAACGTCGGGGTATTCACAAAGTGGGGAAGAGCGTCTATCGGAAGAAAAAAGGGAAGGACTGCATGAGTACATGCAATGTATCGCCTCCATAAATCCGAGATTTAATCCAGATAGAGATGAATTAGTAATCTTAGCTGGCAAATTTTCAATAATTGGAAGCAGCTGAGAACATATCACGAGACCTACTTGGTTCTCAGGGATATTATTGAGGTGGAGGATATTTATATACCTTTAAATTGCAGCAAGACATTGCTTTTGATTAGAATGCTTGATGATGCAATGCTAGAGGCTATGACAAATTCTGAACTTCGGTTAACGTCACTGAAAGATGCTATATAAGTAAAGAAGAACGGTTCCTGTTGGCGCATGATATAAGAATGAAACCGATCAAGGGGATCTGCACCCCTTGAACCCCAGCCTGCCGCCCGCCGCAGAGCGGCAGTTGCCCAGAAGAAAGAAAAGAGACAGAGTTTGGAGAAAGTTATGGACAATATACGAGAAGAACTGGTAAAATATCATAAAGAGTATGAAACAGATGAGGAGGGATTAGACCATGCAGAAGCTGCAATCAATGACCTTGAAAAAGGGAGAGAAATCACAAGCGTACCCGCAGGAGAGGGAGAGGATCTTTATCTGGGGCAGTACCGCACCATTGGAAATGGAATCACTACAAAATATATCCAAGAAGGCGGCATCGAAATCATCGGTGCCGAAATAAATGAACCGGAAGACCTTGCAGCACTGATGCAGGCATATAGAAACCCCTTGTTCGAAACGACAAGGGTTTTTTATTTGCAAAAAAACAAGGTCGTGGCTGTGGAAGGAATCAGCAGCCGGCTGCCCGACCTGGTTATTATGGAATTTGCCGATGCGGATATGCCAGGGGAACATTTTGCAATGGCAGCAGAACGATATGGAGCGGACAGCTTCTATCTTCTGCATAACCACCCTTCGGGAAACCCCACGCCGTCGCTGCCGGACAGGCAGCTGACAATAAGTGTGGCAAATGCGACTGAAAAGTTCGCAGGGCATGTCGTTATCAACCACCAGAGATATGCAGTCATTGACGGGGATGGAAATTATGAGCTGATGGAGATATCGGAGAAAAGTGAAGACCTGTTTCTGACCCCATCCCTTGATCACCCTTTGCTTGGCGCCGAAGTTGATACGGTAGGAAAGCTTGCACAAGTCGGAAGGGAACTTGAGGCTGCCGATCAAAGCGGAATCAGTTACCTCTTATACAATTCTGGCAATACGATAAGGGGATTGCAGGAAGTTGACAGCAGGATCTTTCTTGATGAGCAGTTCCCGCAATGGCTCCGGATGCAGATGGAAAGCTTCGGGTGTGGCTCGGCAGTATGCATCACTTCCAATCCTGATACGTACCTTCAAATGGATCCGCTGATACGGCAGGCGTACCTGGATGATGCCATCTATCTTGATCCGGAACAGCCTTTGTACTGGAGCAAACACGAAGATAATATTGCGCCAGACTCGAAGTATGTGTTTGCGGGGGTGACAGAACCGGATGCGACAAGGTTTTACGAGGTATATGACAAAACCGGAAGACGGCAGTGGTCGTATACCCCGCAGCCGGGAATCAGCCGCCTGTTCATAGATATTGACGGGACACTGGCCGTATTCACCCCTGTTGAACAGATGGAAACCCTGTATGAGGAAGGGTATTTCAGGAACCTGAAACCACACGGAAATGTCATAGAGGGGGTAAAGTTCTTCATGAAGACAAACCCGGCGACGGAGGTGTATATCCTGTCATCCGTCCTGGCTGACAGCAGGTATGCTTTGGAAGAGAAGAATGCCTGGGCCGACCAGTATCTGCCCGAGATTGACCGTGATCGCAGGATTTTCCCGCCATGCGGCGAAAACAAGGCGGATTATGTGCCGGGCGGTATCAGCAGGGCGGATGTCCTGCTCGATGACTATACTGACAACCTCCTGAATTGGAAGGAACAGGGGGGGACCGGCATCAAACTGATGAATGGCATCAACGGGACAAAGGGCAGATGGGATGGCAGGCGGATTGACGGGTTCTTCTTTCCGGAAGGGATTGCATCCATGCTGGGCACTGCAGTGAGAAGGGCTGAACGGGAGGCAATAGCAGTGCTGAGAGAAGGCGAAGCGAACGATATCTTGGTTGAA
>URXI01000078.1 GCA_900551775.1 uncultured Eubacterium sp.
CACCGAACATGAGCGGGTAGGTAAAACGCCTATCCATCTCAGGTGTGAGAAATACCCCCATGGAACAAAACGTTCCTCCTCATTGCTGCGACAAAAAGGGACGCCCCGAAATAGGGCGTCCCTTTGCATATTATCTTTGAACTTTACTTCACTCCTCACTTTTATCAGAATACTTCTTTTTCCATGTTTCCAATTCCTTTCGCCCTTCTTCGCTGGCGTATAATTTCTGGATTTCAGGTGCGAGGAATCGGGCGAAGGAATCAATGATGGACTGTGGCAGTTCGATCTCGTATGGATTTTGATGTTTTTGCTGGCTGGCCATAGTGTATTGCCCCAACAGCAAAACCTTTTCGGCTCAATTCAGCTCATCTCACACTCCTTTCCGGCGATGCACAGCTGCCAAAAATTGTTCCCATACACAGAGGGGAAACAGATAATTTCAAAACCTGAAAATATTCTCATAGAGCTCCTTTCCCATCCCTTCCCTTCCGGTTTTTTCACCGGAAAAGCCCGCACAAAATAGCTCGGATAAGAAGGGAATGAATCGAATTAAACTGGGTATATTTATCTTTTTCTTTTTATCTACCGTCTGGTTTTCGCACTTCAAGAAAGCGGATTACCGTACTTGTCGAATTCATTATTCAGACTTCCGGCGTTCCGTAACCGGATTTCTTGAAGTCGGCGTTCGAAACCGCTTCATAGTGTTTGGGGTAGATGCGGTTGGGTTTTCCACAACCCTGCTTTTTGATGGATATAAGATCTGCATATTGCAGCTCCCGTAGCGTGTCCACCGCTTTTTGACGACCACAGTGCAGCAGTTTGCACACTTCGTTGATGGGGTAATACAGATAAATTTTGCCATAATCGTCGGCCCATCCGTTTTTGCGGGACAAATCCGTTCGACGCAGGATCATCGCATACAACAGTTTGGCTTCGCATGACAAGGAGCAAAAACTTGGTGCCTCAAACAGAAAATTGGGCAGTCGTATAAAACTTTGGACCGGTGGCTTCTGATGAATGTAAAAGGGTTTTGTAGCCATGACAGGTACCTCCATGCGGACAATTAGAATGTGATTTCTGAGCGATAAGGGGTATTGCTATTTACCTCCATGATTGCTAGGCTGGAAACCGAGCATATATCCGGCTTTTAGAAGCTCTATTTGTCCGTATTCAACCTCCGTTTCCTGTCACTTGCTGTTTTCTGAAGGCGGTGTACCTTGCGGGCACAATCGGGACAATACTTGGCACGGTTGGATTTTGCCAGAAACGGCGTACCACATTCTGCGCATCGCTTCAATCCTTTGGGACTGGTGATTTCAGCTTGTAAAGCCGGAGCACCTGGCAGAACCCAATCCCGGAACCAGGTGCAGCACAGAGAATAAGAGATGCTCTGTACACAGACACAAGGCTCGCCATCATCCAGCGCAATACAATTGCCACCGTCATAATTGCAGCAAGATTTTCGAATCAGCGCATTGGCTTTTCTCCTTTGCTTGGGTGTCATTTGAATCAACAAATTGTTTTTCCTCCCAGCTTTGTGGTTGCAGCATATGCAGATATTTTTCCATGTGCTTTCCTCCAGTTCATGTAGAGAATTGATTTTGTGAGATTTATGGTTTATAATAAACGAAAACCGTAAACTCTAATTGAATTGTACCGCAGAAACAGCCTGAATGCGGTATATCAACCACAAATTATTTTGGTTTCAGAAAACACACGTTTGTAAATTATAGTTTATAGGCGGATAGGAGGATAAACTCATGCTGTATGACGAAGCACGGATGGCGCTGACCAAAGAGCGGCTGGAAGATCTTCGTAAAGAAAAAAAGCTGTCCTTTGAACAGCTTTCCAAGCAGCTTGCAGAGCGTGGCGTCAACATCAGCCATACAAATCTCAAAAATTATGAAATCAACGATCCTGTCCATCCTCTGTATGGCCGTACCCGCAGCATGAGCATCGAGTATCTGGTCGCCTTTGCGGATTTTTACGATGTGTCGGTGGAGTATCTGCTGGGACTGTCTAACTCTCGCAAACAGGAATACCACAATATTTCCGAGCAGTTGGGTCTGTGCGACGGGGCGATTGAAGAATTGATTCGATGCAAGGAAGATTCTAGCCGTGAGGAAGATCCGAAAATATATGCACAGCAGGATACGGCAATTCTAAATGATTTTCTCACCAGTATGGAGTTTGAAATTGCGATGGAGAAAATTAAGCAGAGCTTATTTTCGTACTATCTATATGCCCAGAGCAGTGATACTTTTGGAACAAAACGGCGTGAGAGAAATGCTGAAAAACTGGAAGAAGCTCGCCTACTGATGAACAAATACGGCTATTTTCCGGTGGAGAATGATGTGATTTCCCAAGTCCATATGGAAAATGCTATTGGCGTACTGAACTCTTATCTGCGAAAATTGCCGAAGCGACTATGTGACGAGTTCCGGAAGAAATAAGAATGAAGCAAGCATCGCCAAGATCTGCGCCTTGGTGATGCTTGCTTTTTGTGATTGGTGAATTTTATTTAAACGAATCCTCTGCTTCCATTAATTAATTTGTACATGAAACAGATTCAGCATACATACAGCTTAGATTAGACAAGAGCAGGAGTATACTCGTAAAATAAAATATAGATAGCGAGAAAATTCCTTGAATATTCTCGTCGATATTTTGATGTAAATTTCTTACACCAAAAAAAACTTGACACGCAAAAAGAGATGTGTTATAATGTTCATGACAAATAAAAAGGCCCTATGTCCTAACGCTGGGTAAGGACATAGGGCTCGGCATCTTGCGATGCTCTTTCGCAAAAATAGTATAACGTAAGATGCCGTATTTGTCAATAAATTTAAAGGAGGACCTTGATATATGGTCTATATTGATGCGGTACATTACGAAACGGATTCACACGGTTGCGAAGTGATTTCTCAGTTGAAGTGGACAAACACCTTGACTGAGCAGGCAACCAACATTTGCACAAAGGCGCAGATGATTTCCTTTATCAATGACAACCCTGATTGCACCAAAACTAAGTACAATAGTCCAATCTGGGGATGGCGTGAAGGCGAAGACGTCAGAGTGGTTGATAACACTTATCTCCGAACTGATTCCAATAATACTAAAGCGGACAACCTCGGCTCACTTCCCCGATTCTAATGAAAAGGCCAACGAAGCCCAGCATTCGTTGGCCTTTTTTTCAAAGGTGATTTTATGAACAAAAGATTGAAAGATGTAGCTGAAATTCGTTTGTGCTTAGCGCAAAGGGCGACAACTAACAAGATGTATAAGGCACTAACTCCAATTAAGCTACTCGAGAACAATGTCGTGGATGGCTTTATTTTAGACAACAAAGTACGAGCTGATGATGCCACAAAAGTTTGTACCGGAGACATCATCATAAAACGCATATGTCCTTGGTTTGTAAACTATATTGATGAGATTGAGGATGATGTCTATGCTGCAGGGAATCTGATAATCATTACTGCGAAAGCGGTTGATTCGAAGTATCTCGCCTACATCTTAAACACAGAGATTCCCAAAATCACGCAGTCGCTATCTGGCTCAAAAATTCCATCGGTCGGAAGAGGCGATTTGGAAGAAATTCAGATTCCGATTCTACCAATAGAAAAGCAGAGAGCGATAGGTGATTTTTGGCAAAAAAGTGTAGAGCTCTATAAATTAAAAAGGAAACTAGATGAGTTAGAACTAACCCAGGCTAAAGGCATCTTGGAAAACGCGATAAACGGAGGAAAATGAAATGGCGATCAAGAAAACCACGTTTGAAGATATCAAAAACGCATTGTGGGCAGGTGCAAATACATTTAGAGACAACATTGATGCATCAAACTATAAAGACTATGTGCTGTCCATGTTGTTTGTGAAGTATTTGAGCGATACTTTTGATGAGAGTGTTGAAAACTTAAAAAAAGATTATGAGGGGATTCGTCTTGAACGTCAGATTGCAAATCTTCCCTTCGTATTGAAGGAAGAGTACACATTTAATTATCTGCTAAAAAACAAATACGCTGTTGATATCGGTTCCAAAATCAGCGAAGCTCTGACTGGTATTGAAAGCTCTAATGCAATCCTTTCTGGAATTTTCAGAGGTATCGACTTTAACAGCGAGAATAATTTAGGAAAAAAAGAACAGAAAAATCCTCTTTTGCGGACATTACTCGACGATTTCGCAGATTTAGATTTAAGACCCAGCCACATTGAAACAAAAGATAATGAGGTGCCTGCCGATGTTGTTGGCGATGCTTACGAGTATATGATCGGTGAATTCGCCACTATGGCGGGTAAGAAGGCCGGTAGTTTCTTTACTCCTCAGCAAGTCTCCGAGGTAATGGCACAAATCGTCGCCCCCCAAGAAAAGGATCGCGTCTATGACCCGACCTGCGGTTCTGGATCTTTGCTGATTCGAGCCGCTAAAAAAGGCGGATTGGACAAGGTCTCTATCTATGGTCAGGAAGTAAACAATTCGGCTATCTCTATGGCAAGAATGAATATGTTCATTCACGATATTAAAGATGCGCATATCGCCTGGGGTGATACCCTTGCCAATCCCCAGCATCTTGACAGCGATGGAAACCTGATGAAATTTGAATGCATCGTTGCCAATATGCCATTCAGCAAGGACAAATGGGCGGAGGGCTTCAATCCAGGTGGAGAGGTTTCCGTTGACGAGGATGAAACGCCAGTCAAAGCAAATAAGAAGGGCAAGAAAAAAGAATTCAAGATGGAACCGTCTCTCGACCGTTTCCATCGATTCGATATGGGTGTCCCACCTGCCAGTAAAGGTGACTGGGCATTCTTGCTACATATGATCCATAGCATGAGCGGAAACGGACGAGTTGCCGCTGTTGCTCCTCACGGCGTCTTATTCAGAGGCGCATCCGAAGGAAGAATTCGTCAGGCAGTCATTGAGAAAAATCTAATTGATGCCATTATCGGTTTGCCGGAAAACCTATTTTATGGCACATCCATTCCGGCCTGCATTGTAGTATTTAAGCGAGGCCGTACTACAACAGATGTCCTTTTCATCGATGCCTCGAAGGAATTTAAAAAGGAAAAGGCAAAGAACAAACTGCGCGACGGGACCAACGGTGAACCCAACGATATTAAGAGAATTGTTGATACCTACAGAGCTTTTGTGAATGGAGAAAATGCCGAACAGGAGAAATACAGCCACGTTGCCTCGCTCAGTGAGATTGAGGAAAACGAGTACAATTTGAACATTCCTCGTTATGTTGACACTTTTGAAGAAGAGGAACTGATCGACCTTGAAAGCGTAAACAAGGAAATTGCCGACATTAAGGGACAGATTGCTGCGCTCGAAAAAGAGATGGAACAGTGCATGAAGGAGCTTGGCTTATGAATGATCTTGTAAAGTACAGCGAGAAAACTTTTGAAGATATCAAACATACCAACGAATATGGCGAGGAATTCTGGTACGCAAGAGAGTTGCAACTTACATTGGAATATTCTGAGTGGCGTAATTTTAACAACGCCATTGAAAAAGCCAAAACTGCATGTGAGACCAGTGGATTTGATGTGCAGGACCATTTTGTTGGTGTCAACAAAATGGTTGAAATCGGCTCTGGTGCAGAGCGCAAAATCGATGACATCATGCTTTCCCGTTATGCTTGCTATCTAATCGTAATGAACGGCGATCCCAAGAAGGAAGTTATTGCTATAGGTCAGACCTATTTTGCTGTTAAAACAAGGCAGCAGGAAATGATTGATGATTTTGATGGGCTGACAGAAGAACAGCGCCGATTGGCAATCCGCAACGAGATGATCAAGCACAACAAACTGTTGGCAGACGCTGCGAATAAAGCGGGCGTAGTGGAGCCTTTGGAGTACGCCATCTTCCAGAATTATGGATATAAAGGCCTTTACGGCGGAATGGACATGAAAGCAATCCATAAGCATAAGGGGCTGAAAAAGAGCCAGAAGATCCTTGACCACATGGGCAGTACGGAGCTTGCAGCAAATCTGTTCCGTGCCACGCAGACCGAAGAAAAGCTCCGCCGTGAAAACATTCAAGGAAAGGAAAATGCCAACAGAACGCACTATGAAGTTGGTGCAAAGGTGCGTAAGACCATCAAGGAGCTGGGCGGCACGATGCCGGAAGATTTGCCCACTCCCGAAAAGAGCATCAAGCAGATAGAGCGTGAAATGGAAAAGAAAAAATTGGAGAACGGAAAACAATGAGTGATTTTGGAGGATTCAATTTTTCAGATCTCCCCCGCTTTGATTTGGGCTTAGCCAATACCGCTCGCCAGGCAGCCGAGATATCTGCTGTTATGGATGATATATCTGATTATAACAGCAAAAAAGACGAGGCACTTTTTGAAACTGCCGAGGCAAGCCGAGCGCAAAAGGAATTACTTGAGCGGCAGCTGGAAGAAGTAAAAGAGCAGAATAGCCTTTTGAAAGAAAATAATGCTGCGTTAAAGGAAAACTATTCTACCCTCAAAGAGCTCTATGAAATGACCAGAGCAGAGGCAGAGAGCAGCGCAAACGAAGCAAAGCAAAACAAAATTTTTGGATGGGTTTCATTTGCTGTCGGTACCATTATCGGAATTGCCGGAATTGTAATTGGAATCATCGTTTAGGAGGTCGGCGTATGACCGAAGAAATACAGAAAAGGATTGAAGCCATCCAAGCCGGAAAAGTTCCTGACGGCTACAAAAAGTCCATTGTAGGAATTGTTCCGAGCGAATGGCAAGAAAAACGCTTATCAGGCCTGTTGAGATTCCAAAATGGTGTCAATGCAGAGAAGGAAAAATTCAACAGCGGTATCAAAATGATCAGTGTTATGGACATCCTGGACGAGCGCCCTATCGTCTATGATGCAATCAGAGGGCAGGTGGATATAGACGAAAAGGCACTAAATAATTATAGCGTAACCTACGGAGATATTCTTTTTCAAAGAAGCTCCGAAACTGTGGAAGATGCCGGAAAATCAAATGTTTACATGGATCGGGATAAAACCGCAACATATAGCGGTTTTGTCATCAGAGGAAAGAAAATTGCAGACTATGATCCCATTTATCTGAATGAACTTTTGAAAACCACTGGTGTTCGCCAGCAGATCATCAAGTACGCAGCCGGATCTCAGCACATCAATGTAAGTCAGGATTCCCTCGCAAGAGTGAGAGTCTGCCTTGCGAGCGAGGAGGAACAGCAGCTTATTGCTGAAGTTCTATCAAAATGGGGTCAGGCCATTGAACTGCAGGAAAAGTTAATTGAAAAGCTTGAGTTGCAGAAAAAGGCACTGATAAAAAAGCTCCTTAGCCCTCAAAAGAACTGGCGTAGAGAAAAAATTGGAAGTGTTGCTCAAAAGCAAAAAGCAGTATTAGTCATTGCGTCAGTTGATGGTGTAACTCCGATAATAGATATGGATTACTTGGTAAATGGTCATTTTTGCAATTATACAAATGACGAAGGAGTGCGTGCAGGCTTTGATGATGTTCTTTTATTGTGGGATGGTTCGGGAGCTGGTACTCCAATATACAAGGCCGAGGGAATTGTTGGTTCAACTTTTGCAAAATTATCCCCCAATAGTGATATAGTTCCGGGTTATTTATATTATTATTTGTTGAGTATTCAAGAGAAGAATAGACTATTGCGTGAAGGGTCTGGGGTACCACATATCCCAAAAGATTTTATGAAGATGCAAACAATTTGTTTTCCGTCAAAAACAATTCAGAAACAACTTGTGAGTATTTTGGAAAATTTGGATTCGCAACTGATCTGCCAAATTAAAAAAGTAAATATTTTGAAACAGCAGCAAGCAGCAGTGAGCCAACTGCTACTGACTGGAATCGTGAGGGTGTAAGGAGGAATCTATTATGGCTACGAACAAGCCTTATGGCGATAATGCACGCAAAGGTGCAGTGAGAAACAGAACGCAGGTGCAGAACCCTAAAACTGGATTGTGGGTAAAGCGAGACAGTGTCACCGGAAGATTTATGGATGTCAAAACATCTTCGGATAAGCCTTTTAAAGGTGTAACAAAAGAAAAATAAGCGCAAAAAAGCCGGGCTTTTCAGTCCGGCTATTGCTGCTTATACGGGAGGAATGGAGTTATGCCAAGTCATACTATTTTTAACGAGCGTCCGGAATGTCAGGATCGCCTGATTCAGTTTCTCATCAATATGGGATACGACTATGTTTCGCGCAGCGAAGCAGAGAGTAAAAGAAGGAATTTATCTTCCGTTTTGTTTGAGGATGAGCTGATTCGTTTTCTGCAAAAGCAAACTTATACTTATAATGGTCACGAATTGCTTTTTTCAGGAGAATCGATCACTAAAGCGGTGAAGGAGCTGGACGCTTCTCTTTTGCAGGGGCTTTCTATGGCCAGCAAGGAAATCTATCATCATTTAACGCTGGGAATCAGTCTGGAGGAAAGCATTGCAATAGACAGCGACATTCCGGTAAAACAGTCCTTTGATCTGCATTATATCGACTTTGACCATCCCGCAAATAACATTTGGCAAGTAACCGAAGAATTCAGCGTTCAGCGTCCTAACGGCAGCTATGCCCGCCCTGATATTGTCTTAATGGTCAACGGTATCCCTTTTGTTGTAATCGAATGCAAAAAATCCAGTGTGGATGTTGCGGAGGGTGTGCAGCAAAATGTTCGCAATATGATGCCAGATTACATTCCGCAGCTGTTTAAGTTTGCTCAGATTGTAATGGCCATCAATCCACAAAAGGTACTGTATGGCACAGGAGGGACAGGCTCAGATTATTTTGTAGAATGGCGTGAGGATGATATTGAATGGCAGAATGAGGTTTGCAAAAAGTGTTCGCCTGATGGGTCGATCTTAGAGCAGGATAAAGTTGCCGCATCAATGCTCAGCAAGCACAGACTTCTTGATCTTGTGCAAAACTTCATTCTTTTTGACAACAATATCAAGAAAATTGCCCGGCATCAGCAGTACTTTGCCATTAACAAATCTATGGACCGGATTAATGGAAAAGACGGCAGCACTTCTAAAGGAGGAGTCATCTGGCACACGCAGGGCAGCGGAAAATCGCTGACCATGGTTTTGCTTGTGAAAAAGATTCAAGCTGAAAAAGGACAAGAAAACCCGAGATTTATTATCGTGACAGATCGTGTAAATCTGGATAAGCAGATTAGAGATAACTTTGCAAATTCTCAGATGTCTCCTGTTCGTGCAGCCACTGGTAAGGGACTTAATGCGTTACTAAAAAACAAAGAGAATATTGTGATTACAACTCTAATCAATAAGTTCGAAACAGTGTATCGCAATAAGTATCTTGAACCGGACAGCGATAGGTTTTATGTACTGGTAGACGAAGCACATCGCTCACAGTATAAGGCGATGTTCAACTATATGAAAGAGGTTTTGCCCAACGCGACTTTAATTGCTTTTACCGGAACACCTCTTATTGCCAAGGCAAAGAAGAACACCTATAAAACATTTGGCGAGCCGATTCATAACTACACCATGAAACGGGCCATCGAAGACGGAATTACAGTTCCACTTGTCTATGAAGGACGCAAAGTCAAACAGGAAGAGCCATCGCTGACGATCAATAACTATTTTGGTAGTTTGACGGAAGATCTACCACAGGAACTGAAAGATAAGCTTTCAGATAAATTCAGTAGATTCAAAGCAATTTCGGAAGCCAGAAGCCGGATAAACTTAATCGGCTTTGATATTGCAGATCATTTTAAAAGTTACTGCATTCCCAAAGGACTAAAAGCAATGGTTGTGTGTTCCTCTCGAGCAGCTGCGGTCGAAATGTATGAAGTACTAAAGGGCGTGTCGGGAATCAACCCTCGTGTTGTCATTACATTTGGAGATAAACGAGAGGGTGATGACGATGAATCAACGGATGATGCCATCAAAAAGATAAAGGCTTACCATCAGAAAATGGTCAAACCTTTATTTGGTGACAACGATGAAAAGTATGATGACCACGTCTGCGGGGACTTCAAAAATCCAGAGGGCGAAATCAATATACTGATTGTAAAAGATAAGCTGCTCACTGGATTTGATGCACCGGTCGCAGGTGTTCTGTATTTGGATAAGTCTATTCAGCAGCACTCCCTTTTACAAGCTATTGCCAGAGTCAATCGAGTTTACAAAGGTAAAGATTTTGGATTGATTGTAGACTATTGGGGTGTTTTTGGAAAGCTGAATAAAGCCATTGATATGTACGAGGATGCGGAATCCGGAATGAACGACTTTGATAAAGCTGATATTGATGGCGCTATCTTCGGGCCAGTAGATGAAAAAAATAAACTGGCCGAAGCGTATGCAAATCTGATTGCCATGTTTGATGCTGTTAAGGATTCTTCTTCTTCCGATGATTGGCAAAAGAGCCTTGCGGACGAAAAAAGAAGGAAAGAGTTTTATAACCGCCTTAAAGAATTTGCCAATCTCTTAAATCTGGCACTGTCTAATCGAGATATCTTTGTTGAGGTCGGCTTTGAACTAATTGAAAAGTATCGTAAAGAATATCTGTTTTATAGAAAACTGAAAGATAGCGTCATGATGCGTTATGACGATGAGGTTGATCTATCCAAGTACGAGCAAGGAATCAAAAATCTGATCGACACATTCGTAAACGCGACAGATATTACAACTGTTGTTAAGCCTGTTTCAATTGGCGATGAAAAGGCCATGAAAAAGCTGCTTGAACATATGGACTCCAATGAATCAAGAGCAGATGCAATCAAAACCAGGATAGAGTCAAAGCTGAAGCAAATTCGTTATGATGACCCGCTTTTGTTCGAGGAATTTTCATCCAAGATAAAAAAGACGATCGATTTATATAATGAAACCCGTGATGCAGATGCGTATCTGGAGAGTATGAAGATAATGGCAGACGATTTCAGAAATGGAATTACGTCGCAAGATTATCCTTCCCAGATTGCGAGCGACAGTGACTCTAAGGCTTTTTACGGTGCCATTCTCACCCAGCTGAAGAAGAATGCTGCAATACAAATCACCTCGGATACGGAGGAACTGATAGCACAGTATTCTTTCAAGATAAAAGAAGTTATTAGCGATAATGCAAAGCGAGATTGGAAGCATAACGAAGTGGTGCACAAGGCAATGCATAGAAGCTTGGATGACTGCCTATTTGATATGTTTGAAGAAATGGGGGTCGTTATTGATAAGTCGAACATTGATATGCTCGACTTAATCATTGATGAGACAATGAAAGTGGCGGTGGCAAGATACTAATGGAATGCTATGATTTAGAATTATCGCCGTCTTTTGAAAAGGTAACAGTCAACATACAGTACAAGAATATAAAAAATGTACACCTCAAAGTGTTTCGAAATCTAAATGTTGTTTTATCTGTTCCACTGGAAATAACAGATGATTGGGTAATCAGCTTCCTTCTAAGCAAATCAAGTTGGATCGAAAAACAACTACAAAAGTACAAGGGTTCAAGTGGGCACAACAACTTGACAAATGTGAAAAGCGGTTCTTCCACTCAATTATTAGGGAAAGATCGCAGAATTATCAAAAAACATTCCAAGACGAACTATGTTGTTGAGGAGGAAAAATATATTTTTGTTTATGCTGATGAAGAAAAAAAGCTACACCAGCAAACACTTGAAAAATGGTGGCGTGAGACTGCTTATAAAGTTTACGGTGAAGAAATGGATGAAATTTACTCCAGATTTTTCAAAAAGTATGGTGTAGATAAGCCAGCTTTATATGTCAGAAAAATGAAAACCCTGTGGGGAAGTTGCACACCATCAAAAAATAAAATCACACTGAACCAATATTTGCTTAAGGCAGATCTTCGCTGCATACAGTATGTTGTCTTGCACGAATTAACACACCTTCTTTACCCATATCACAATACTGATTTCTATAACTTTCTAACCATCCAGATGCCAGATTGGAAGGAAAGAAAAAAACAACTGGATTTGGAAGTCGTTCAGGGATTATAGTTCTGTACCACTTCATGTTCTGCATGATTGCCATATCATTTATATTCAAAGCAGCACCACAGTGGTTACATCGAAAGGATCTGGAGAAGTTTCCTTTGCAAGTAATTTGACTGCTATCCTATTGGGCAGATTTGTAAAAGCAATCGAAGTGACAAACAAAGTGATACCCCATGCCCCCAGAACAGAGCATAGGGCACAAAAAGCGTTTGCAGAACGCGCAGCCGCAGAATGAAATTCTGCGTTCAAAGGGGCTTGGGGGCGCTGCCCTCAACAAGCAGTTTGTGGCGATGGATAGCCATAAGCATTGCTTGCGCCTATATGTTTGGCTTCCGGGACAGTATCGCATAGACCTGCGTTTCTTTCTGATTTGATCCCATGATGTTATGTTAATACAGGGTTGAGTATTATCCTTAAATCTGATATGATGAGGTTGACAGATAGGGGGCGTATTTCTTGAAAGAAGTAGCAGAAAGGTTGCGGTATCTGCGGGAAAGCGTCAAGCTGTCCCAGGTAAAGATGGCTGATATTGTCGGTGTCAAGCAGTCCAGTTTGAACCGCTATGAGCTGAACCAGGCTTCGCCCACATTTGAGACGCTTACCCGGTATGCGGATTACTTCGATGTCTCCATGGACTATATCTTTGGGCGCACCGACCATCCCCAGGGGAAGCTATACGAGTACAAGCCCAAAATTGAGCAGAGCGATCCCCAGATGAAGAAGTTTGTGGAGATGTGCTTTGACCCCGCATCCCCCATGAACGCGCGGCTCAAGGAGACCCTGCTGCAAATACTCGGGGAGGTGAAGAAATGAATGTTGTCATCTACGCCCGTTACTCCAGCCACAGCCAGACGGAGCAGTCCATCGAGGGCCAGCTCCAGACCTGCTATGAGTACGCCAGAAACAATGGCTACATCGTCATTGGGGAATACATTGACCGCGCTCAAAGCGGCACCAGCGACAGCCGCATGGAGTTCCAGCGGATGATTTCCGACAGCGACAAGCACACCTTTGAGGGCGTTCTGGTTTATCAGCTTGACCGCTTTGCCCGCAACCGCTATGACAGCGCCATCAACAAGGCCAAGCTGAAAAAGAACGGTGTGCGAGTGATCTCTGCACGGGAAAACATCAGCGATGATGCCAGTGGCATCCTGGTGGAAGGCGTGTTGGAAAGTATGGCAGAATACTACTCGGCGGAACTTTCCCAAAAGATTCGCCGGGGTATGGACATCAATGCCGAGAAGTGCCTGAGCAACGGCAGCAATCCGGGACTTGGCTACCGTGTGGATGAAGAACGACGGTTTCATATTGATCCTGAGGGTGCTGCGGTCGTCCGGGAAATTTTTGAACAGTATGCCAGCGGAAAGACTGTGACGGAGATTATCCAGTCCCTTAACGCCAGACAAATCAAGACCTCCCAGGGAAAAGCGTTCAACAAGAATAGCCTGCATCGTCTGCTGCGGAACCGACGGTATATTGGCTACTACATCTACAAAGGGGTGGAAACTCCAAATGGGATGCCCCGAATTTTGGAGGACGAGCTTTTTGAACGGGTGCAGCATATTCTGGACCGTAACAAAAAAGCTCCTGCCCGTGCAAGAGGTCGGGAGGAGTATCTGCTCACCACCAAGCTGTTTTGTGGTTACTGCCGTGAGATGATGACCGGCTATGGCGGCACAGGGAAATCCGGCAAGGCGTATCACTATTATGCCTGCAATAATTTCAAACGGCGCAAATGCAAAAAGAAGGTTATCAGCAAAGAGAAGATAGAAAACCGCGTGGTGCTGGAATGCCGCAAGCTGCTGACGGACAGCAATATCGAGCATATTGCAGCCTCGGTGGCCGCAGTTTGTGAGTCCGACCGGGATACAGTTTCCATCAAGCGCATCAAAGCTGCCATTCAGGAAGCAGACACCGCCATTGAAAATCTCTGGAAAGCTCTGGAGAAAGGGCAGGCTGCTGATATGATTACCGAGCGGATTGAAAAGCGCCAGAAAGAAAAAGAAGAGTTGCAAGCACAGCTGGCCATTGAGATGAACAAGCAGGTTAGGCTGAGTGCAGCCGACATTAGGGCGTACCTCTATGCGCTCAAATACGGCGATAAGAATGATGAGAATACGAAACGGGGCATTATCAATATTTTCCTTCGAGCCGTCTATCTGTTCGACGAAACTTTTACCCTGATTCTGAACGGAAGCGATAAGCCGATTGTTATCGATGACATTCTGCTGGACGAGATCGAGGAGGGCCTGGACGACGATCTGACCAACCATAATTTGTGTTCGCCGTTGGTTGCGGACGCTCCACCACGTCGCTGCGGACGGCATATCGTCCGCAGCGACTTTTT
>URXI01000079.1 GCA_900551775.1 uncultured Eubacterium sp.
TTCAGGATCTGCCCTGCAGCGACAGCCACAAGATGGCGATTCCGGAGCACTATCACGACGTTTTGCATCTGCCGGGCACTTGTATGGAGAAACTATATGGGGAAAGTTCAGAAGTGAACACACGCCACCATCAGGGTCTCGGCCGTATCGGGGAAGGCCTGCAAGTCGTATCTATTTGGAATGACGGGGAAGACAGTGTGGCAGAGGCTATCGCCTGCCAGCCACACGCTATCCTGGGCTTACAGTGGCATCCGGAAAAGATGTTTCTCTATGGGGATGAAACCAAAAGAAGGGATGCCGAAAAGTTGCTGCAGTGGTTTTTGGCATCAGGAGAAGAGAAATGAAAAAGATTTTGACAACTGGTCTTATTTTGACCGTGGTCATAGTTATGGCAGCATGCAGTACCGATGAGCGCAAGACGACAGAGACAATCGGTGAAAAAGAAGCGAAAGCGGCCGTTTTGGCACAGGTGCAGGCTGAGGAAGAGCGAGAAGACACCAGGATTACCCTGACTGATATAGATGGAACCTGGTATTCCCTTGTTTCGCTGACAGATGGCGATAACGTCCTCGTAGAAGATGGCTGTCTGGAAAAGAAGGAGACGGGATATACTTACCATGAATTCAATAAAATGATGTTCTATTATGGGAAGAAAAAGGGATTTTTTGATGCTGGATGGAGCCGCGAAATTGCTGGCAAAACCATTTATGTGTCTATCAGCAGAGGGGTGATCGTCAATGAACGGCCGCACTGGCACAGCGGGGGCCACAGAGTGAATGACGACGTGGCAATCCATTACAGTGTAGAATGGGATTGAGGAAAGGAAGTGAGTGACTTGATTCGAATTTTTATGGGAGACATCACGCAACTTGCGGTCGACGCCATTGTCAATGCGGCTAACCGTTCGCTGCTCGGCGGCGGCGGAGTGGACGGCGCCATCCATAGAGCAGCAGGCCGGGAACTTCTCGCCGAATGTCAGACTTTGAACGGCTGTGATACAGGTGATGCGAAAATTACCAAAGGGTATCATCTGCCTGCAAAACACGTGATTCATACCGTAGGACCCGTATGGCATGGCGGCAACCAGGGAGAAGAAGCGCTTCTGAGAAGCTGCTACCTGAGGTCGCTGGAAGTAGCAGAGGCGAACCAATGCAGGAGCATTGCCTTTCCTGCCATCAGTACGGGCATTTATGGCTATCCCAAGGAGAAAGCAGCCAAAGTGGCAGTAGAAACCATCAAAGCGTATTTTGAAGAGAACAAAGAGAGCATCATAGAGGATGTGATTCTCGTTTCTTTTGATACGGGAACGGAACAGCTTTATTTGGAACTGCTATAGGAGGGCATTATGAATTATGTAGAAGAAGTGTCGACAGAGTACCATTTGCTGGGCTTTGTTTATCTGGGAATTATAATCGCGGTTATTGTCTATCTGTCAGTGCGCCATATCAGAAAGAGTAAAAAAATCTATGAGGCGAGGGAAGAACGCAATCGGTCGCGGCGAGACGACTAATGAACAATTTGAAAAGAGACTGTCGTACAGTCAGCTCGATTACAGATTATGAATGTCTGCCCGAAAGCAGCCTGAAAATTGGTGCTTCGGGCAGCTTTTGTTTTTTAATAGCCCTCTTTAGATAACATGGCGAAAATGCTGTCAAAATCTGCTCGCCGCGCAAGTCACTTTGGGATATAACCTCCAACATGGCGGCCAAACTTTTCTGATCTATGCCGCGTCAGATTTCTTGTTCTTTTTTAACGTTACGTCAGGCTCGCCAGGCAGTTTGAAGAGTGGAATATATTTGTCGAGACCTGTGATGGTCAGAATCAGCAGTGAAGCTACGGCAAACATCGCCATAAAGTTATATTTGATGAAGTCCGTATTGGCAAATTGAAACAGTGGATATACATTGACGGCGATACCTGCGTAGAAGAACAGATATACGTGCCAGGGAATCAGTTGGGAACCAAAAACGCCCATGGCATCGCCAAAGGCGGCATTTCTCAGCTTGATTTTGTACAGGTCTTCTTCGCTGCCTTCAATGTTCTCTTCCGCAATTTCCTTGATAATCGGCCCCACTGTTACGATCTGGGCCATCTCATCAGCCAGTATGGCATTGCCTGCCAGAGAAAGGACCCCATTACAGAACATCAACTGTCTCACATTTCGAGAAACCTTTACAATCAAATAGGAAAGCGGATCGAAAGCGCGCATTCTGCCCATGATGCCGCCAAAGGCAGCCACCCACATCATCATGACGATGACCCAGGAACCGGCATCAGCAAAGCCGTCCATACACATATTCAGATACTCCTGCAGACCGCTTCCCATGAAGGTGGTGGTTCCTGCGAATCCTCCCAGTATGTAAGAAGATAAAATGCCGGTACCGATGCAGGCGAAAGTATTGATGCCGATTACAGCCAAGACGATAACCAAGATCAGAGGAACGATCATGTACCAGTCTGCCCCGTTTTCTACTTGGTTCAGCAGGTCAATGGCTTCAGGACGTTCCTGTGCCAGATAATCCACCGCGCTCTGCGGTACAGACGCCATTACGCCACCGGCATCCACTTTATCCGTTGGAAGCCCCATGATCATTGCCGCAACAAAGGTGGTAATGGCAGCTAAGATGAGACACATTGCGGACCATACTCCTTGTGAACGAACTCTGTCGATGACCTGCACTCCCTGAATTCCAGAGGAAACAATCGTCGTATCTGATATCAGCCCGATGTTGTCACCAAAGCAGGCGCCGCCGGCAATGGCGCAGGTGGTCAGAAGCAGGCTGCCTGTTTCGATACAGTTCGGATCTACGATATGGACCAGCCAGAGGAAAATTGGTGAACAGGCGGCAAAGGTGCCCCAGGAGGTACCTGTGGCAACGGATAAGACAGCAGTTGCCATCAGCCCTGTCACTGCCGTCGTTCTGGCAGTGACCCCTAAGGACAGCGCCATATTGACGACGGAAGCACCAACTCCGGTTTTCATAAATGCGCTTGCCATGGCATAGGCGAACATCAAGATGAAGAGCGCGACGATGATGTTACTGACGCTTTTGATGGATGCGTCGAGACAGTCTTTGAAGGTGAGCTTCTCCGTCAGGTTTGCGACGATGACCGCTGCAATCACCGAAAGCGGCGCCGCAATCAAAGCATCCTGTCCCGAAATCATCAATCCGGCCAGCAGGACGACTGGTAAAAATTTCACAATAACTTTTAAGATTTTCATTCTATCCCCTTTCACGAAGTAAATGTCATAATGATATCCTATGCAGTTCCATCCGAAAAATTAATCGTACAAAAGTCTGACTTTACATATCTTTAACAAAATCGTGATTACACTCTTTACATAGATTCAGTATACTATTCTCGTAATCAAGAAAAACTAATTATTAAAATATATCAAAAGGAGAAGAGAAAATGAAAAAGTTAAAGAAGATTTTGGCAGTATGTCTGGCAATGGTGCTGATGGGAAGTCTGTTCACAGCATGCGGAAGCGATGAGGAAAAAAGCGGTGAAGCTGAAGACAAGGCGATCCACGTAACCTCAAGAGAAGAGGGTTCCGGCACGAGGGGTGCATTCATCGAACTCTTCGGGATAGAGCAGAAGGATGAAAACGGCGAGAAGATGGACCACACCATAGATTCCGCAGAAATTACCAACAGCACTTCGGTCATGATGCAGACCATCGCAGGGGATACGGAAGCGATCGGATACATTTCTCTTGGTTCACTGAATGATACGGTTAAGGCTTTGAAGGTTGACGGCGTAGAAGCAACACTGGACAATGTGAAGAGTGGAGACTATAAAGTATCAAGACCGTTCAACATCGTAACGAAAAAGGATGCCAGCGATGCGGCTAAGGACTTTATGAACTATATCATGAGTGAAGAAGGTCAGGCAATCGTTGAAGAAGAAGGCTATGTCAGCCAGGAAAACACAGGGGCATTCAAGGGTAAAGCTGTCAAAGGAGAAATAAAAATCAGCGGGTCCTCATCTGTAACGCCGCTGATGGAAAAACTGGCTGAAGAATATCAGAAGATCAACAAAGATGTGAAGGTCAGTGTACAGCAGTCCGATTCAACGACAGGCATCACTGACGCAACAAAAGGGGTTAGCGATATCGGAATGGCATCGAGAGCATTGACCGACGATGAAACCGCTGCTGGTGTCAGCACAAAGGCGATTGCACTTGACGGAATCGCAGTGATCGTAAATCTTGAAAACGCATTAGATGAGATCACATCAGATTCCGTACTGAAAATCTACACCGGAGAGACACGTGCGTGGTCAGAAGTAAAATAATGAACAGACACATTCATGAAAAGGCAATGCAGCTGGTATTTTTACTAGCTGCATGTGCTTCCATCGTAGCAGTCATTTTGATCTGCGTTTTTATGTTTGGTAATGGCGTACCGGCCATAGGAAAAATCGGTGTCATTGAATTCTTGACAGGAACGGTATGGAAACCGCTGAACGATACATACGGCATCTTGCCGATGATTATCGGAAGTATCTATGTCACCGCAGGCGCTGTCATTATCGGCGTTCCAATCGGCATACTATGCGCCACTTATATGGCAAAGTTCTGCCCTCCAAAACTCTATAAGGTGATGAAACCGTCGGTTGATCTGTTAGCAGGAATTCCATCCATCGTATACGGTTTCTTTGGGTTAGTGGTCATCGTCCCGCTGATGCAGGATCTTTGCGGAGGAACAGGAAAAGGAATTTTGACAGCATCCATCATGCTGGGGATTATGATTCTGCCTACGATTATCAATGTTTCAGAGAGTTCTATCAGAGCAGTGCCGGAAAGCTATTATGAGGGGGCTCTGGCTCTGGGGGCAACCCACGAGAGGAGTATTTTCTTCACTGTTCTGCCAGCGGCAAAATCTGGCATCATGGCGGCTGTAGTTTTAGGAGTCGGCCGCGCCATCGGTGAAACTTTGGCGGTATCCATGATCATCGGCAATCAGCCTATCATACCGGAAAGTATTCTCAGCGGCGCAAGGACCATGACGACGAACATCGTACTGGAGATGGGGTACGCTTCTGGAATGCACAGAGAGGCGCTGATTGCGACAGCAGTGGTTCTGTTCGTATTCATACTGATTATCAATCTGCTGTTTTCTATTATTAACAACAGGAGGGAAAAGCAATGATGAAGCGTTATAGAGGACAGCCGCTGTCCCTCTTTCTGCGGATCATCGTCGATCTGTCTGCGGCTATCACGGTTTTCGTGCTGATTGCCGTTGTCGGTTATATTTTGATCAAAGGGATACCGAACTTAAATCTGGCCATGTTTGAATGGACGTATACCACTGATAACGTATCCATGATGCCAGCCATTATCAATACGCTGTCAGTGACAGCCATTGCTCTGCTCATTGCTGTGCCCTTTGGCATTTTTTCGGCAATCTACCTGGTGGAGTATGCAAAGAGGGGAAACAAATTGGTCAATCTGATCAGACTGACCACAGAAACCCTGTCGGGAATCCCTTCTATCGTATATGGACTCTTCGGCTATCTGATGTTTGTCATGGCCCTCAAATGGAGTTACTCTGTCCTTGCAGGGACGCTGACCCTGGCGATCATGATTCTGCCTTTGATTATGAGAACGACGGAAGAGGCGTTGAAATCTGTGCCGGATTCCTTTAGAGAAGGCAGCTTCGGATTAGGTGCAGGAAAGCTGAGAACTGTTTTCCGAATTGTTCTGCCTATCGCCGTTCCCGGTATACTCTCGGGAATCATACTGGGAATTGGCAGGATTGTCGGGGAGACAGCGGCTTTGATCTATACGGCAGGCACGGTTACAGGTGTCGCATCCAGTCTCTTCTCCTCGGGAAGAACCCTCTCTGTGCATATGTACGCACTCCTCTCGGAGGGACTCTTCACGGATCAGGCTTATGCGACGGCTGTGGTCCTGCTGATTGTAGTGATCATCATCAATGCCATATCTGGACTGATAGCGAGAAAGGTGGCAAAAAAATAGAAGGGAAGTTAAATGGACAAATTTACAATCGATCAATTGAATTTATATTACGGTGATTTTCAGGGATTGAAGGATATCAACCTGAATCTGCCGTCTAATGAGGTGACAGCCTTTATCGGTCCTTCCGGCTGTGGGAAATCCACCCTGCTGAAAACTTTGAACCGAATGAACGATTTGGTGGAAGGCTGCAGGATAGAAGGAGACGTCCGTCTGGATGGGGAAGACATCTATGGGGATATGGATGTCAACAACCTGAGGAAACGAGTCGGCATGGTCTTCCAAAAGCCGAATCCCTTTCCGATGAGTGTCTACGATAATGTCGCCTACGGACCGCGAACCCATGGTGTGAAAAACAAAGCAGAGCTGGATGACATCGTGGAAAGGTCCCTAAAAGATGCAGCAATTTGGGATGAACTGAAAGACAGACTGAAAAAAAGCGCTCTCGGTCTTTCGGGCGGGCAGCAGCAGAGACTCTGTATCGCAAGGGCGCTGGCGGTAAGCCCGGAGGTGCTTTTGATGGATGAGCCGACCAGTGCTCTGGACCCGATTTCTACAGCAAAAATTGAAGACCTGGCGTTGGAATTGAAGGACCGTTATACGATTATCATGGTAACGCACAATATGCAGCAGGCGCTGCGTGTTTCCGATAATACGGCGTTTTTTCTCTTGGGGGAAGTGATTGAGTATGATAAGACAGAAAAACTCTTCTCTGTGCCATCGAACAAGAAGACGGAAGACTACATTACAGGGAGGTTTGGCTGATGCGAAACAGATTTGATGAGCAATTGGCGTTGCTCAACGTAGAATTGATCAAAATGGGGAGTTTATGCGAACTAGTGATTTCCAATGTCATCAAGGGGCTTTTGGACGACAACGACGAGCTGTTAAACCTGGTGACGGATACGGATAGTGAAATCGACGAAAAGGAGAGGGAAATCGAGTCCATGTGTCTGAAACTGCTTTTGCAGCAGCAGCCGGTGGCGAAAGATCTGAGGACGATTTCTTCTGCCTTGAAAATGATTTCTGATATGGAGCGGATCGGCGACCAGGCTTCTGATATCGCGGAAATTGCCAGCTATATTGAGGGGCAGGACGCAAAGAATCACACCCACCTGAAGCACATGGCTGAGGCTGCTGCGCAGATGGTGACGGAGTCCATCAAATCTTTTGTCGATAAAGACTTGAAGCTGGCCCACAAAGTGATGAAGGACGACGATGTGGTAGACGATCACTTTGATGAGGTGAAGAAGGACATTATCGACTTGATTCGAGGGGGCGAGGTGTGTCCGGAATTCTGCCTGGATCTTTTGATGATCGCCAAGTACCTGGAGAGAATCGGCGACCATGCGGTCAACATCGCTGAGTGGGTGGAGTTCTCCATCACAGGGGAACACCTCAGCGAAGAACTGAGGAATCAGTAAAGTAGAGAGAAAGTCGCTTTTGTGAAAGATATTTTGACAAGGCGGCTTTTTTTGTCGGAAAATGTCGAAACGCCCTCATAGACGAAATATGGAAATAAATGTAAAATAAGAATGAAATAATCTTAATCCATTATGATAGCACGGGAGGAAATAAAAGATGACAGAATCTAACACCACCGTCACACGGACCTACAAGGACAGTGTGTTCCGCAGGCTGTTCAACGACAAAGAGAAACTGATCGAGCTTTATAACGCGTTGTTTGACACTGATTACGGTCCGGACACGCCTGTGGACTTCACCACCATAGAGGAGGTGCTGTTCAAGACCATAAAGAACGATATCGCCTTTACCATCGCCGATACCTTCATCGTCCTGATTGAACATCAATCGTCCGTCAACAAGAACCTTGCCCTCCGGGATCTGGTTTACTTCACCACGATGATCCAGCGGATGGTGCCCAATAAGGACTTCTATAAGGAGTCCGCCATCGAGATCCCAAGACCTCGGTTCATTGTGCTGTATAACGGTACTGCGGAGATGCCTGACTACTGGACCAACGACCTGTCGGATAATTTTAAGGGGGAAGGGGAAGAAATCAGTTTACAACTGACTGTAAAGGAGTACAATATAAATAACGGAAGGAATCCGGAGGTGCTGCAGAAATGCAGGACGCTCAAAGAGTACAGCCAGTTTGTAGGCATCGTCAGGGAGAGGTCGGGGAAAGAACCGCTGACCGACCTGGTGATGAAGGAGATTTTGGAGCAGTGCATCGCTGAAGACATCCTGGCTGGTTTTTTGAAGAAATACGGAACGGAGGTTATCAGCATGTTGTTTGAACAATTGACGGAAGAAGAAGCCAGAGAAATATCTAAGCAGGATGGCTTTGAGATCGGCAGGAAAGAAGGAAGAGCAGAAGGAAGAGCAGAAGGAAAAATTGAAGATCTCTTTGACTTATTAGGAGAACTTGGCGAAATACCAAAAGACCTTAGGCAGCGCATGCTTGCGCAGCGGGATCTGGCAGTCCTGAGGTCCTGGATCAAACTTGCGGCGAAAGCGGGATCGATAGAAGAATTCGAAAAAGAGATTTTGTAAGCGCAGGAGTTAGCAATGACGAATATTATGGACTATCTCAAGTGGAGAGGTGATCTTCCCCTTGAGAAGATTTCGCTCTGCGATGTGGACTACTTAGTGCTCTGCAGAGTGGCTTACATCAAAATGGCCGGCATCGTGCCGTCTTCTTTCTCGGAAGTGCCGATGGACCTTGACAAGATGGCAGAGGCGGTCGTAAGGCAGAACTTGGCTTCCAAGGAAGATACGGCTCTTCTGAAAGAACTGCGCAAATGTCCGCGATTTCAGAACTTGAAGCTGCTGGGCCATGTGGACATCTATGACGATGATGAACAGGAGCAGTTTTCGGCAGTAACTGTATTGCTGCCAGATGAATCCATGGTTATCGTATACCGCGGAACGGACAGCACGATCATCGGTTGGAAAGAAGATTTCAATATGGGCTTTGCCGAAAATGTGCCGGCACAGCAGGATGCTGCAGAATATATTGCAGAGGCGGCAAGGATGGTAGGAGAGCGGTCCATCCGTATCTGCGGGCACTCCAAAGGCGGAAACCTGGCGGTCTATTCGGCTGCTTTCTGTCCAGCGCAGATTCAGGATAGAATTCTGGAAGTTCGAAACTTTGACGGACCGGGATTTAATGAGAAGAACATTCACTACGAAGGCGTCAGACGAATCAGCGCCCGCACGCGGACCTATCTGCCGCAGTCTTCTATTGTAGGTATGCTCCTTGCACATGAGGAGGCGTTTACCATCGTACATAGCAAGAGCATCGGCATCTTTCAGCACGACCTCTATTCTTGGGAAATAGAAGGTGCTGGATTTGTAACGGAAACAAAGACTACAGGCAGCAGTCAATTCATCGACTCTACGCTGAAAGAGTGGCTTTCCAGCATGAGTGCCGAAAAGCGGGAGGCGTTTATTAACGGTGTCTTCGCACTGTTCGACAATTGTGATGCCAAAACTCTGCGGGAGCTTTGGACGGGGAAGAACGCGGTGACGATTTTGAAAACCCTGGTGTCCATTGACGAGTCCACAAGAACGGTCATGCTGGAAGGGCTGTCGATTCTAAAAAAGTCAGCGAAGAAGTCACTGACTTTGATGCTGGATAACAATACAAAAGACGGATGATTGATTCAATCATCCGTCTTGCCGTTTATGCAGCGTCTTCTGCCTCTTGTTTTGTCTTTTTCTTCAGCCTTACCTTTGGTTCTCTTGGCAGCCCGAACATCGGAATCAGTCTGTCAGCGCCGAAGAAGGTCAGCAGCAGCATAGAACCGACAGCGATCATTGCCATAAAATTGAATTTGATGAAATCGGTGTTAGCGAATTCATACAAAGGGTATACGTTAATCGCGATACCGACATAGAATCCCAGGTAAACGTGCCAAGGAATCAGCTGGGAACCGAATACGCCCATGGCATCTCCGAAGGTTGCATTTCGGAGCTTCAGCTTGTACATATCCTCTTCTGTTTCAGCTTCGACGTTTTCTTCGGTGATTTCTTTAATGATCGGTCCTACAGTTACAATCTGTGCCATTTCATCAGAAAGGATGGCATTGCCAGCCAGACAGAGAATGCCGTTGCAGGTCATCAGCTGTCTTACATTGTGAGAGATTCTGACTATGAAGTTTGAAAGTGGTTCGAAAGCCTTCATCTTGCCCATGATGCCGCCGAAGGCTGCAACCCACATCATCATGACGACGACCCATTCGCCGGCGCCAGCGAATCCGTCCATACACATGTTCAGATAGCCCTGCAGGCCTGTGGTGACGTTTTCTGCGTCAGTGAGAATTGGGTGCAGGGACGTCGTTCCTGCAAACAATCCCAGGATGTAAGCGGAAACGATACCGGAACCGATGCAGGCAAAGGTATTCACGCCGCTGATAGCTAGTCCGATAACCAGAATCAGAGGGATGATCATGTAGAGTGCGACGCCGTTCTGTACCTGGTTCAGCAGGTCTATGGCTTCTGGCTTCTCCTCAGCCAGATAGTCCAGTGCACTCTGTGGAACGGAGTCCATGACGCCGGATGCAGCGACGGATTCACCTGGAAGACCCATCAGAATACCAGCTACGAAAAATGCGATTGCTGCCAGGATGAGACACATGACGGACCAGACGCCCTGGGTTCTGATTCTGTCTACGACTTCGACGCCCTGGATACCAGAGGAAACGATGGTCGTGTCTGAAATCAGACCGATATTGTCTCCAAAGCATGCGCCCCCTGCGATTGCGCAAGTAGTGAGCAGCAGGCTGCCTGTTTCGATGCAGTTGGGGTCTACGATATGTACCAGCCATAAGAAAATCGGTGCACATGCTGCGAAAGTTCCCCATGAAGTACCAGTTGCTACGGATAAAATTGCGGTTACGACGAGGCCTACTACTGCGGTAGTCTTCGCTGAGATTCCCAGTGACAGGGCGATGTTTACAACGGAGGCACCGACACCGGTAGACATGAACGCACTGGCCATGGCATATGCGAACATTAAGATAAATAGTGCAACTGTGATGTTACTGACGCTCTTTGTTGCTGCGTCGATACAGTCTTTAAAGTTGAGCCCTTCTGTGATTCTGGCAATGATGACGGCTGCAACAGCTGCGATAGGTGCTGCAAGTAGTGCGTCCTGCCCTGCGATCATAAGGCCTGCCAGTATGATAACTGGCACGAACTTGACTGCGGCTTTTAAGAATTTCATTCTCTTTCTCCTTTTTACTTAATTAATTGATGAATGTGGAAAAAAATCCATATAATAATAGAGCAAGTACCGTGCCAAGATTGAAAAACATTTAACAATCGAAAAAAGGGGAAATATTGGGGTTACTGCCTAGTAATACTTTTTCCTTACGGTAAGTGCGAACCATATTTGGATAACCTTGTACTTTTTTGTTCCAAAAATGGGTCAAATGAGTTGACTTTTGCAGTTTTTTGGAATAGCATGAAAGAGTGTAGATAAGGAAAACAAGTTTAGGAGTGATATAATGGATAAGAATTATGGTCTGGACCGCGTGTTGGAACCGAAAGGGCTGACGCCGGCGACGGCTTGGAAGATAGATAACAATAAGATTCTACGTTCGAAAGAGGCGAGGATCAACCTGGAACGGATTCATCTGGAATGGGACAATTTCCAGCAGATTGTCAGCAGCTGCGGTTTTGATGAAGACAAAATCAAGGCCAAGATCATGGATCTGGTGGAGAAGCGGGGGAAGCTGCACAATCCCTTTACGGGCACTGGCGGGGTATTGATTGGAACCATCGAGGAAGAAGCAGCGGATTTGGTGTCAGAGAACGGCCTTGCGGTGGGTGACCGCATTTACTGCATCACCTCGCTCAGTTGTCTGCCGCTTCACATTGAAAGCATTCAGGAAATCGACTATAACTACGGTCAGATCACCTGTCAGGGCTATGCGATTCTCTTCGAGGCATCCCCTGTTTATAAATTAGAAAAAGGCCTGCGGCCCGATTACACTCTGGCGGCCATCGACGAAGCAGGCACGCTCTTTGGCGCTTACAACATCGCCACAGAGCATCAAAATAAAAACATCATCATCATCGGACGAAACGTCTATACGACCATGATGTATTCTGCAGCCGTGAGAGAAGCCATCGGCCCCATGTACAACGTCATTGCAGTCATGGACAAATATGCCAAAGAGAGTCTGACCCAGGAAGAAATTGAAAGGGTTATGTATCCGTTGATCAAAGAAACCTACTTCGTCGATCTGACAGAGCCGATTAAATCCTATCGTTCGATGAAGGGGAAGAACCCACTGATCGGAGAGGCGGACCAGGTCATCATCGCAGAGGATATTTTTGGTGCGGAGACCCTGGCCGTCATGATGGTGAAACCCTTTGGCGACCTCTATTTCACCGCGGTAGAAAACCATTATGCGGAGGCACAGATCGTGGCGGAGTCCATGGGCAAGATCATGACCATGTATGCCTTCGACCAGTACATCAAAGACTATCCGGATTTTACCATCCGAATCGTAAAAAACATTCAGATGAAGCTGGATGAGATCAACCGTCTCTATGAGAGTAAGAAGCGGAAGAACAAGCTGACCCGAAACCGGGCCAAAAGTATCATGATTACAAGCGCTGGCAAAGAAGACGACTTCGTCTATCAGAGCCAGGTGACGAAGAGCATGATCGACGAAGTGATGAACGTGGCAAAATACGACTGCAACGTCATCATTCAGGGCGAAACCGGCGTCGGAAAAGAGAAGGTCCTTTCCCTGATTCACCAGAATAGCGAGCGCCACGGCAATCCATGCATCAAAATCAACTGCGCCACCATTGCGGAGAGTCTGGCTGAATCGGAGTTCTTTGGTTATGAGGCAGGAGCTTTTACAGGAGCCCAGGCCAGCGGAAAGCCGGGTTACTTTGAGATGGCCAACAACGGCATCCTCTTTCTCGATGAGATTGGCACCCTGTCTATGAATATGCAGTCCAAGCTGCTGCGGGTCCTGCAGGAAAGCCAGTTTTACCGTGTGGGCGGTACCAGGCAGATTTCGGTCAATGTCAGGGTCATTGTGGCAAACAACGTTCCGTTGAAAGATCTGGTGGACAAAGGGAAGTTCCGGGAAGACCTTTATTACAGACTGAACATCTGCAAGATCGCTGTGCCGCCTTTACGCGATCGTAAGGACGATATCATCTGTCTGGCGCAGAGTTTTGTTTCAAACTGGACGAAAAAGTATAAAATAGAAAGAGAACTCTCGCCGGAGGCCCTCAGCGCGCTTTACGACTACTATTGGCCGGGCAACGTGAGGGAACTGGAAAACGTCATTCACAGGCTGGTCATCAGCTGCAAAGATGTCATCATTTCAGGAGAAGCGGTGGATGATATATTAAATGAAAATGCTTATGGCGATATGATTGTCAGCGTCAAGAAGAATTTTAACCGAAGCGAACATTTGGATTTTCATCAATTGATGGAGCAGCAGGAGAAGCAGATCATCGAATACGCGCTGAAAAAGGAGGGCACGACGAGGAAGGCAGCGGACCTCTTGGGGCTTCCCCAGACAACTTTTGCCAGAAAGAAATTGAAACACGGGTTATAAACTATGAAGAAACATTTACAGATTTACAATGAAATAAAGACGGCATTTCTTGACAAGATGTTCTTGAAAGAGCTGGGCATGAAAAGAAAAGATATGGAAAACTGTCTTTTGGAGGCCCGTTGGATTGATCTGGCCGAAGAGCTTTCTGATCTGGCAGGTGTGCAGGGACGTCTCTCCTCTCAGAATGTATTGGCAGCCGCGGGAAACTGTATCGATGAACTGGCCCATGAACCTGCGGACGGCTGGTTAAATCACTGCTATCGATTTGTACTTAGCCAGCTCTTTCCAGAAATGGGGGAACCGGAAGGTATGGAGGAGTACAGGCGGGGCAGAGTCTTTCTGCTCCAAGTCCTGCGGGCGGTCTTTTCCTATGAGAATAAGACGCTGCCTTTCGACCCGACAAAGGAGATGCTGCTTCTCACTGACCATGAAATCGAGGAAAAAGGTTACACATCGGAGTATAGTAAACTGCGCAGGCTGATACGGGGCAAGTACGTCTATGAATTCATGCGTATCGGCGTGGATATCACCCCTTTTAACACCTTAGGACACATCGGCGGTGTTCATTATTTAGTCATGTT
>URXI01000080.1 GCA_900551775.1 uncultured Eubacterium sp.
GGATTGACGGCGAGAGCGCCAAGATGGGCTTTCCTGAAGTCACCTTGGGCATTTTTCCAGGGGCAGGCGGGACGATTCGGGTTCCCAGGGCTGTCGGCGAAGCCTTCGCGAAGGAACTGATCTTTACAGGAGATGCCGTCAGTGCCCAGCGAGCGCTGCAGATGGGGTTGGTCAACCGGGTCACGGCAGACACAGACGTATACGCCGAAGCCGAAAAAATGGCAAAACGAATCGCAAAACGCGGACCTGTAGCCATCCGTATGGTCAAAGAGGTCATCCGCAGAGGATTAGAGGAACCGGATCAGA
Organism: uncultured Eubacterium sp.; assembly: GCA_900551775.1. GTDB lineage: Bacteria > Bacillota > Clostridia > Peptostreptococcales > Anaerovoracaceae > Senimuribacter. The sequence continues at coordinate 307 of URXI01000080.1, forward strand.
ACAGAGCCATCGAAATCGAAGCAGAGCAGTGGGCGAAAATATTTACAACCTATGATCAGAAGGAAGGCATGAAGGCCTTTATCGAAAAGCGCAAGCCACGCTTTGAGAACCGATAGAAATATACGACTAAATGCAGCCAAATCGGAGATTTGGGCATTTAAAGCATAAGGAGTTCCCATCAATTTGCATTGGCAAATTGGGGGCAACTCCATTAGAAAGGAAAGAAAAGTGTCAGAAGAAAAGATCACATCAAAAGAATTGCTGAACCAGCTGACCGCCAAGCATTACGACGGCGCCCTTGCAGCAAAGGCGGAAGGAAAGCCGGTGGTCTGGGCGACGTCCATCTGTCCTAACGAGCTGCTGGACGCCATGGACCTGGCTGCGGTATATCCGGAAAACCATGCGGCAGCCATCGGAGCCAGAAAAGAGGCCATGAAGTTCATCGAACAGGCGGAGGGCATCGGCTACAGTGCAGATATCTGCTCCTATGCCAGAGTCAATATGGGTTATGTGGATCTGCAGCATGCAGAGGCGCAGGACATTCCCCTGCCGGATCTGATTTTCAGCTCCACCAATATCTGTAATACCGTGCTCAAATGGTATGAGAACCTGGCGAAGAAGCTGGATATTCCGCTGATTCTGTTCGATATGCCGTTCAACCATACCTACGAAGTGCCGGACAACGCGACAAACTACATCCGCGGGCAGATTGAACATGCCATCAGCCAGCTGGAAGACTTTACGGGAAAGAAGATGGACTACGATAAGCTGGGAGAAAAGATGGCAATGAACAACGCCACCTGTGAATGGTGGAAAAAAGCGACGGACTGGGGCAAGACAAAACCATCTCCGCTGAACGGTTTTGACATGTTCAACTACATGGCGATGATCGTCTGCATGAGAAGTTCAGAGGACGGACAGAAACTCTTCAAACTGTGGTACGAAGAACTGAAACAGAAGGCGGAAGAAGGCAGGGGGCCGTGGAACAGCGCAGAAGAGCAGTACCGAATTATCTGGGACGGCATTGCCTGCTGGCCCCACCTATCTACCACCTTCAAACTGCTCAAGAAATATGGCATCAACATGGTCACTTCCACTTATCCGGGCAGTTGGTACAAGGTGTACGAAACCAACGATTTGGATGGCATGGCACGCAGTTATACGGGGAATTACGCCAACCGAAACCTGGATTACGGTGCAAATCAGATGGAAGATCTGATCAGAGAATTCAGCGTGGACGGCGTTGTCTTTCATTCTAATAGAAGCTGCAAGCTGATGGACTTCAGAACCTATGAGGTACAGAGAAGGATTACGGAGAGAACGGGATGCCCATCGGTCATCTTTGACGGAGACCAGACCGATCCGAGAGTCTTCTCCGAAGCGCAGTATGAGACCAGGATCCAAGGCCTGCTGGAGATGATGGAAGAGAACAGAGAAGCAAAGCGAAAGGGGGACATCGAATGAGTTATTTGAATACGATTGAAAAACTGTGTGCTGCGGCGCTGCATCCAGGCAAAACCATTGTGAACACCAAAAAAGAGACTGGGAAAGAACTGATAGGATGTTTCCCCATTCATACACCGGAAGAAATCGTCTACGCTGCAGGCTGCGTCCCTATCGGCATGTGGGGCGGCAGGACAGAAATCCAGCTTGCTGACAAGTATCTGCAAAGCTTTTGCTGTTCCATCATGAGGGCCAATGTGGAATTCGCCATGAGGGGAACCTACGACATGCTGAAAGCTGTCATCATCCCCACTTTCTGCGACACCATGAAGTGCATCGTCGAGAACATGAAACTGGCTATGCCAGAGGTGCCGACCATCGCCATGGCCTATCCGCAGCACAGGACCCTGCAAGCCGGCATGGAATATACAGTCAGCGAAATAAAGAGAGTCAGGCACGAACTGGAACTGATTCTCGGCAAAATCATCACAGAGAGCCAGATCGAAGAGGCATTCTCCATTTATGAAAAATATCGGAGGACCATGAGGCGGTTCAGCGAAACCAGCGCGGAACATCCAGATATCATCACAGCCAGGAAACGCCATCTGCTGATCAAAGCCGGACAATTCATGGACAAAGCCATCTATACGGAGATGATTGAGGAAATTATCCAGGGGCTGGAAGGCGAGCCGTCATCCGGATACCAGGGAACGAGGGTCGTAGTGACGGGGCTGTTATCTGAACCCATAGAGATGCTGGATATCTTTGACGAGAATCAGATCACGATTGCAGGGGACGATTTATCCCTGGGATCGAGACTTTGGAGAACCCCGGCAAGAAAAGACGTGACCGATGTCTTTCAGAAAATGGCTTATCGAGTCGCCGACCAGGAGGGGGACACCTTCCTCTACGATCCCGAAAAAAAGAAGGGACAGATGCTCATCGATATGGCGGAAGAATGCAGGGCAGACGGCATCGTCGTTTTGATGATGAAATTCTGCGACCCTGAAGAATATGACTATCCAATCTATAAAGAGGAAGTCGAAGCTGCTTCTGTACCGATGCTCTATCTGGAAATTGATCAGCAGCTCACATCCTTTGAGCAGATCAGGACGAGAGTGCAGAGCTTTACAGAAATGCTGCTGTAAGTGGGGTAACGAGAATGTTTTTAGGAATTGATATAGGCTCATCCTCTTCAAAGGCTGCTATCGTCGACGAGCAGAAGAAATTGGCGGCGGTATCCGTGATCAATCTGGGAACTGGGACTGGCGCTTATGAGGATGCGATAAAGGATGTCCTTCTGCAGGCGGGAATCAAAGCAGATGACATCAAGTGCACTGTGGTCACGGGGTATGGAAGAATCAACTATAAGGAGGCAGATAAGCAGATTACGGAAATCACCTGCCATGCCAAGGGCGTTGACTTTTTGACCAGAGATGCCAAAACCATTGTCGATATCGGCGGGCAGGATGCAAAAGTCATCAAGCTGAATGGGGACGGACAGGTTGCGAACTTCGTCATGAATGAAAAATGTGCTGCAGGAACCGGGCGGTTTCTTGAAGTCATGGCCAGGGTGTTGGGATGCGGGCTGTCCGATCTGTCAGACTTAGCCGATCAGTCTACGGCAGAGATCTCTATCAGTAACGTCTGTACGGTCTTTGCCGAAAGTGAAGTCATATCCCGGTTAGCCGCTGGGGAAACAATCGAAGACGTTGCCAGGGGCGCTCATGTGGCCATCGCCAAGAGGGTCATGGGCATGTGCTGCCGAGTCGGATATGAACCAAAGGTGGTGATGACGGGCGGGGTTGCGCTGAACAGCAACATGGTGGACGCTCTGTCGAAAGAATTAGAGTGCCTCATAGAGGTAGCGCCCCATTGCCAGGCAGCAGGGGCAGTCGGTGCAGCGGTCTTTGCATATGAGCATTACAATAAGGAGAAAAAGGTATGAGCCATTTAAGAATGAATCTGGAGAAGATTAAAGCGATCATCCCTCACAGAGATCCCATGCTTCTCGTGGACGAAGTGGTGGATATGATGCCGGAAGACAGTATCACGAGCAGATTTTATGTGGATCCAGACAGGGACATCTTTCGGGGGCATTTCCCCAAAGAGCCGGTACTTCCCGGCGTTTATACCGTAGAGATCATGGCGCAGACTTCTGACATCTTGATTTTGTCCTGCGAGAGATATGCAGGGAAGACGCCGCTTTTTATCGGTATCGACAGAGTGAAGTTTCGTTCGAAGATCAAGCCGGGAGACACTTTGGAAATTCACTCTCGAATCTCCTATGAGAATACAGATAAAGCCATTGTCACTTGCAGTGCGGAGGTTTATAATGGCGGCGTTTTAGCCTGCGAAGGCGATGTGACACTGGCGATGAGATGATGGGATAAAGAAAGGATAAAGCATGGATTGGAAAGAAATATATAAGAGCAGATGTGTTTCGGCAGCAGCCGCGCTGAGCCAGATTAGAAATGGAGAGATGGTAGTGCCTTCTCATGCGGCAGCAGAACCCAAATATCTGTTCAACAAATTGGTCGAGATGAAGGATCAGTTTGAGAATGTAGGAATTTTGCAGGGACTGAATATCGGCGACGCACCTTATGCTGCAGAGGACTGCCAGGGACATTTTGTCATTCACTCATTTTTCCTCGGAAAAAATAATAGAAAGTGCTGCCAGGAGGGAAGAGGGGAAATCATCCCTATTCATTTCTATGCGCAGCCGGTCGCAATGAGGGAAGGGTACCTGCCCGTAGACGTAGGCTTGATACAGGTTACTCCTCCTGATGAAGAAGGTTATGTCTGGATGGGTACCTCTTGCGACCAGACCAGAGTCATTGTAAACCGGGCAAGAATCACCATCGCCCAGGTCAACAGAAACATGCCCCATGTATGCGGCGATACGAGAATCCCGGTTTCTGATATCGACTATTTTGTGGAACATGACGAAGATATCTACGAACTGCCCCTGATTTCCAGTGAAGATCCGGTGGCAGAGAAAATAGGTTACTATATTTCCACTTTGATTGACGACGGCGCCTGTCTGCAGATGGGACAGGGGACTGTGCCTAACGCCATTCTCAAGTTCTTGGAGGATAAAAAAGACATCGGTATTCATACAGAGGTGTTTTCCGACAATCTGATTCCGCTGATTGAAAAAGGCGTCGTCAACGGCGCCAAGAAGAACATCGACACAGGGAAGATTGTGGCGACTTTTGTGCAGGGAACAAAGGATCTTTACAAGTACGTGGATCACAATCCGATGATCAAGCTGATGCCGGTGGATTACACCAACGATGTGGGTGTCATCGCCCGCAACGACAAGGTGGTGGCGATCAACTCTGCCTTGGAGGTAGATCTGCAGGGGCAGGTAGTAGCCGATTCCATCGGCAGCAAGATGTTCTCCGGTGTAGGCGGTCAGCTGGACTTTCTCAGAGGTGCGGAACAGTCCAGATACGGCAGACCGATTATCGCCTTGCCGTCGACGGCAAAGGGCGGCGCCCTGTCGAGAATCGTAGGCGTTTTAAAGCCAGGGACGCCAGTGACCACCACGAGGCAGGACGTCCATTACGTGGTTACCGAATACGGCGTCGCCGACTTGTTCGGAAAGTCTATTACCCAGAGAAGCAAAGCACTGATTGAAATCGCTCATCCGGACTTCAGAGAACAGATTGAAAAAGACTTTTATGAATATAGAAAAGCTGCCGGACAGATTTATTTCAGATAGGAGAAAATTATGACTATGATGACAGGGGCTCAGTACATAGAGAGCTTACGAAAATTGAATACGAGAGTTTACATGTTTGGAGAGAAGATTGACAATTGGGTTGACCATCCCATGATTCGTCCTTCCATCAACTGCGTGGCCATGACCTATGTCCTGGCCCGCGATCCGGAGTATACAGACCTGATGACGGCGACATCACACCTGACAGGAAGAAAAATCAACCGCTTTGCGCATATCCACCAGGATACGGAGGATCTGAAGAAAAAGGTCAAGATGCAGAGGCTTCTCGGTCAGAAGACAGGCTCCTGCTTTCAGAGGTGTGTGGGAATGGATGCCTTTAACGCGGTCTATTCTACGACTTATGAAATTGATGAAAAATACGGCACCCATTACCACGAGAACTTCAAGAAGTTTCTGATCTATGTACAGGATCAGGATTTAATCGTGGACGGGGCGATGACGGATCCCAAAGGAGACAGGGGCAAAGCGCCTCATGAGCAGACCGACGCTGATCTCTTTGTCAGAATCAAGGAAGTGAGAGAAGACGGCATCGTCGTCAGGGGCGCCAAGTGTCACCAGACCGGATCCGTCAATTCCCACTGGCACATCGTCATGCCGACCATCGCCATGGGTCCTGACGATAAGGATTACGCTGTATCTTTTGCATGCCCCAGTGACGCAGAAGGCGTGTACATGATCTACGGCAGACAGTCCTGTGACACGAGGAAGCTGGAAGAGAATGCGGATATGGATCTTGGGAACAAGAACTTTGGCGGGCAGGAGGCTTTGGTGGTCTTTGATGACGTCTTTGTGCCCAATGAATACGTGTTCATGGCGGGAGAATATGACTTTGCCGGCATGCTGGTGGAGCGATTTGCCGGTTTCCACAGACAGTCCTACGGCGGATGTAAAGTAGGAGTAGGCGACGTGGTCATCGGTGCGGCAGCTCTGGCAGCGGAGTATAACGGCGTGGAAAAAGCTTCTGCGGTGAAAGACAAGCTGATTGAAATGACCCACCTCAACGAGACACTTTACAGCTGCGGCATCGCATGTTCCTGCGAAGGCTGTCAGACAGCATCGGGCAGCTACATCATCGACCTGCTGCTGGCCAATGTCTGCAAACAGAATGTGACCAGATTCCCTTACGAAATTGTCAGGCTGGCGGAAGATATCGCAGGAGGCCTCATGGTGACCATGCCTTCGGAAAAAGACTTTCAGTCAGATACGCCTGTGGGAAGAGAAGGAGAAACCATCGGCGAAATCTGCCACAAGTTTTTTGCAGGCAACGGAACCTGTTCCACAGAAGACCGCATGAGAGTGCTGCGCTTTTTGGAAAACATCTGTCTGGGATCTGCGGCAGTGGGTTACCGGACGGAATCCATGCACGGCGCGGGTTCACCCCAGGCACAGCGCATCATGATTGCAAGGCAGGGCAACATACAAGGGAAGAAGAAACTGGCAAAAAAACTTGCAGGCATTCAGAAATAGATTTCCAGCAAAGTGGTAAAGGAATAACAGAGGAAAAGCGGCTGTTCTGGCAGATTGATAATCTGTCAGGGCAGCCGTTTGCCTTTAACAATCATAGAAATAAAAAAGTCTATCATATTTTGCCTGCAAAGGCCATAAAGTTTCTATTAGAAGTCTGTCATCGAATTGACATTCTTTGGTATCTATGATAAATTATTATTTAGTATTTACGAGCGAATAAGGAGTATATCATTGATTTATTTAGAATATCTGGCGGCAGCCGCTATCGTGGTTATATTATCAATCAAAGCATCTAATTATATTGATCTGCTTGACAAGAACACAAAACTTTCCGGAGCTTTTCTGGGAGGTATCATGCTCTCAGCTGTCACGTCTTTGCCGGAATTGTTTACAAGCATCTCCGCAACAGTGCTCTTAGATCGGCCAGGCCTGTGTATGGGGAATATCCTGGGCAGCGATCTATTCAATCTGGTGGCGATTTCTGTGATTATCCTTATTTATTTTAAAGGGTTTTCGAAAGGGAGAGTTTCCAAAAGTTATAGAAATGTAGCTTTTTTAGTATTTCTGATTTACATTTTTATCGGACTGAACTTTATGAATATCGTCAATGTGAGAATTTTGAATTTGAGCATCACATCGGTACTGATTTTATTGGTTTATGTCTTAGGAGCAAAGTATCTGGCAGTTGCTAACGACGTAGATACAGACGAAGATGCTCTGGACTATCATGCCAGCATGTCTACCAAGCTTTCCATCAGACAGATCGGCTTTCGGTTTTTCCTGGCCAGCGTGGGCATCATCGCCTTCAGTATCATCATTACTTATTTGACGGATCAGATTTCTGTCAAACTGAGCCTGGGACAGGGACTTGCAGGGGCACTTTTCTTAGGCGTTGCCACATCTCTGCCGGAGTTATCTTCGACAATCACCTTGTTTAAGATGAGGAACTACAATATTGCAGTCGGCAATATCATCGGCAGCAATTTATTTAACTTCATTATTCTGGCGATTGCTGACGTATTATCTCTCAGCAGCGGCGTCTACGCTTATCCGGACGACAAGACCATGTCACTGCTGCTGTTCGGCTGCATTGCAACACCGCTCTTCTGGATCATGCTGAGATTTAAGAACCGGACGACACAAGGCGTTTGCTCAGTAGGCATTATCTGCTGCTATGCAGCATTTTTATTGATATGAAAAACGAAGAAAGGAAGATAGTTGATAAGATGGAAGGGTTTTGTAAAGTATGTCCTGAGTGCAATGGAAAAGGTTGCAGAAACCAGATTCCAGGCCCGGGAGCAAAAGGCATCGGCGATACAGCAATTAGAAATTATGACAAGTGGAAAGAAATCCGCATCAACATGGATACGCTGACAGAAAAGAGGGATGTTTCCACTGTATTGGAGCTCTTTGGCAAGAACTTCTCCGTACCGGTCTTTGCAGGACCGGTGGGTGCTGTGAATATGCACTATGGTGATAAGTATAACGATCTTGAATATAACAATATCCTGGTTCCGGCCTGTAAGGAGAAGGGCATCGCAGCCTTTACGGGGGACGGCATGGATCCTGAGGTCATGAAGGCTGCCGGTATCGCCATCAAAGCAGCAGACGGCTGCGGCGTGCCGACCATCAAACCGTGGAACAAAGCGATGATTGACGAGAAGATGGACATCGTGAAAGAAGCGGATGCTTTTGCTGTCGCCATGGACATCGATGCTGCCGGTCTTCCATTTTTAAAGAACTTCCAGCCTCCTGCAGGCAGCAAGTCGGTAGCGGAACTGAAAGAAATCATTGCAGACGCCCAAGTCCCGTTTATCGTAAAGGGCATCATGACGCCAAAGGCGGCTTTGAAAGCAAAAGAAGCCGGAGCAGCGGCAATCGTCGTTTCCAATCACGGCGGACGAGTTCTCGATCAGTGCCCGGCTACGGCAGAAGTGCTGGAGGAAATTGTACAGGCTGTAGACGGCTCCATGAAGATTTTCGTTGATGGCGGAATCCGCAGCGGCGTAGATGTATTCAAAGCTCTGGCGTTGGGCGCTGACGCAGTGCTGATTGCCAGACCTTTTGTCAATGCTGTTTACAAAGATGGAGCCGATGGGGTCAAGGCCTACATAGATAAGATTTCAGCGGAATTGGCCGATACCATGGCCATGTGCGGGGCATACAGCTTGGCAGAAATAAGCAGGGACATGTTATTCAAATAAATAAACACCACAAAAAGAGCATACGAGGATATGCTCTTTTTTAATACATATTCTAAGGCAAAGGAATTTTGTTGATCACGATAATATTGATTCCGGCGCCGGCGATAGAAGCACTGATGCTGAGCTTCTCTTCAATGTTTTCGATGCTGACCTGCGTCTGTGGTTCTGTGCTGAGCAGATGAATCCATTCATCCGGCAGGGGAAATTGTTCAGGAAACCCCAGATGCGCCATATGTGAGAAGATGGAGTTGCCATTTGATACTGCATATTTGGCGATGACATATTGACCGGGGCTGACGGGGATAGAGAAATCGACATTGAGCTCATCTATAAACGCATTGATTACGTCGTTGGTCTCATATACGCCGGCACTGCGCGTGGACAGATGCTGTATCTCGTCGTTGTAATTCAAGACGACGATGACATAAGCGTCCCCGGTCTCAGAATCATTCTTTATCACGTAATAATATTTTCCCCAGTAGAGCAAAGTCCCCTTCATATTCTGAAGCAGGCGGTATGCATAGAAGGCCGGTTTCGGCACCAGACATGAAGTGAGACAGCCCGGACAGCCTTTTAACACTTTCAGAGGATCACCTTGATCGCGCAGTCTGCAGTGCAGGCTGCTTTCTTTTGATGCAAAAAATGCCTGAAATATCTGGATGGCGGCAGCGATAGAATCATATCCCGAAGAAGTATTACTGCAGTGTTCAGCTTCAGAAAGGATTGAAACTTCATATCCTGAAAACGTCAGCCTGTTACAGATCAGAGCTGATGTGGTCTCGCTGTCGCCCTGATGGACGGCCAGCAGGACTTTGGAGGCGTTGAGCTCATAGAGCATATTGAACAGTCTTTCCCCCAGGACATTGTAATCCTCATGTGTGATGACGACTTCCAAAGAACGGTTCAGCTCGCCGATCGGGTCAGTGTTTGGAGACACATCGACATGAAGATGGAGATGATTGATGATTGAGGAGCTGTTCTCCTGGTCTGTTACAGCTGACAGGCACCGCTTGATCAGACTGACTGCCTGATTTTCTGATAATGAGTTTAATCTCGCAGGTCTCGACGTGCTGAGAATATGGGACAAAAACAACCCCTGGTGTTCCTCTGGAGAATGGCCGAACCATTTGATGAAATACTTTTCGTAATAGGATGTAGTAGAAAAACCCACATCCTTTGCAACGGCACTGATCTTACGGTCATTCTGCAAGAGCAGGATCTCTGACATTTCTATCCTCGCAAAACAGAGAAACTCCTGAAAACTGATACCCATGTAATCCCGTATGAGATGGGAGAGGTAGAAAGTGCTCAGATGTTCCATTTTGGCAAGATCATTCAGGGTGATCCTGTTGGCATGGTTTTCGTACACATAATTGATGATGCGGCTGATTCGTTCGACAATCACGGGATTGTCATTCTTAAAATGTATGACGACATCATCTTCAAAGGCGAAGAGATTGAAATGCTGATTGAGGTATTTGATGACTTCGATCATCTGGTAGATGCAGGTATTCTTATAATTGAAACTTCTTCGCGAATAATCCAGCAGAATGTGGAGGAGTTTTTTCCGGAGTGCATCCAGCTTCGGATGCTTGTCGTTGTTGACATAGGTCATGAAACACGCCTTGTTCAGCGTTGGAAAATACTGCGTGAAAAAGCGATTGCTGACCTGGATGATGGCTACGACATTCTCTTTATCTGTGGCAGTGAGACCGTGGACTTCATGACCGTTATTGGTGAAAATATCTCCTTCTTTTAGAAGATAGTGGGAGCATACGTCTTTTGCGTGAATTTCCCCTTTGAGCACATAGACAAACTCAACATCCTGATGGTAATGAATGGGATATTCTGTAACCTTTGCAATTCTGATGTTGATTGGAAAGTCATCTAGATAGGTTGTTTTTTCAAATAACATATGCCGAATACCTCCTCAGACGTTCTATGGATACATTATATACTAGATCAGAAATCGGAGAAAAGCTTTTTTCTGATTTTTTTAGCAATGTAATCAGTGTTTACAGCAAAGTAATTAACGAAAAAGAGGTGTCTTTTTGATTGCCCGAAAGCCATAATCATGTGGATTTCCCAAGGATTGCACCTGACAATATTGAGATATTTCTGAATTTCCCCGGTGAATTGTCTTGTATTTCCAATCAACAACGCAATTGTAAAAATCAGCAAGGCAATTCTTGTCTGCCATGCTGATTTTTAATATCATGATAGAAGATGAAAAAACGGAGGGAGACGATTATGTTAACACCGAGAGTGAAACGGATGAAGGAGAAGTATTTCGATACGATTCCACAAATCACGGCAGAGAGATTGGTACTTGCAACCCGTGCATATCAAAAATTTGCAGGTGATGCAGTCCCGATCTTCAGAGCGAAGGTCGTAAATTATATCATGGAGAACATGACCACCCTGATCATGGATGATGAGCTGATTGTAGGTACGGCGACCAATGCGTACAGAGGTGCCAACCTGCACCCGGAATTTCAGTCCAGTTCCTGGTATATCAGTGAAATTGACGAATTCGGAGCGAGAAGCAAAGATCCATATTATATTTCACCAGAAGATAAGGAAACCATTCTTGAGACGCTGAAATATTGGGAAGGCAAATCCATGGAGGATTTGTCAGAGACAGCCATGCCAGCCAAAATTCAAGAGCTGGAAAAAGATGACATCATCTGTGTAGGTCTTGAAAACGGCGTTTCAGGTGAGACCACATGTGATCACGAAAAGATTCTCACCATCGGCCTTAAAGGATATATGGAAGAGTGTCAGAGAAACATCGACAGCATACTGCCACAGACCATGGAGGAACAGGCTAAGGTTGATTTTTGGAAGGCATGCATCATTCAGTGCCAGGGGCTGATCACTTACGCCCGTAGAATGGCAGAGGAAGCCGAAAGAAAGGCTTCTCAATGCACAGACGAGAAGAGGCGCCAGGAACTTCTGACCATTGCAGAGAACTGCAGAGTCGTTCCTGAGAACCCGCCGCAGACCTTCCAGCAGGCGCTGCAGATGATCTGGTTCGTACACGTCTACTTCCACATCGAGGTCTGCACCACGGCCAACGGCTTCGGCAGATTTGACCAGTATATGTGGCCATATTACAAGAAGGACGTCATCGACGAACAGAAGATCACGAAGGACGAAGCACTGGAAATGCTGGAGTGTTACTATCTGAAGGCGTGTGAAGTATTTGAAGTGAGAGATAAGTGGTACGCCACATCCTTTGCCGGCTATCCGATGTGGGAAATCCTCATCGTCGGCGGACAGACACCCGACGGCAGGGATGCGACCAACGAATTGTCCTATCTCTGTCTGGAGGCGGCAAATCAGCTGAAGACCACCCAGCCGGTCATGGCGGTGCGTCTCTGGGACGGTTCGCCGGAGGAACTGATTCGCAAGGGCTGCGAGATGATTCAGGACGGCCAGGCAAATCCGGGATTCTTCAACGACAACGCTGCCATGAAAATGGCGCTGGGCAAAGGCTGCACCATGGAGGAAGCCAGAGACTGGACCATCGTAGGATGTATTCAGCCGGGTCCTGGCGGCGGCGCTACTGACGGTTCCCCTGATGCAGGTTATGTGAATATGGGAAAAATGGTTGAATTCGTCCTTCACAACGGCGTGGATCCTTCGACAGGAAAGCTGATGGGGCTTCAGACGGGAGATCCGAGAGAATTTAAGAACATCGAGGAATTCAAGGATGCACTGAAGAAGCAGATTCTCCATCACTATGAGCTGGTGGCAACGGGTTACAAGGTGATGCAGAGCGTCCATATGACCAAATACCCGGTCATCTTCGCCTCTATGGTCACCAAAGGCTGCGTGGAGAGCGGCAAGTCGGTGCAGCACGGCGGCGCTAAGTATTCCACCGCGGGCATGTATATCACCGGCGCAGCCAACATGGCCGACTCCATCGTTGCCATTGAAAAATGCGTCTTTGAGGATAAAGATATCACCATGGACCAGCTGATCAAAGCCCTGGACAACAATTTTGAAGGGGAAGAACGAATGCGTCAGCTGCTGCTCAACAAACCTGAAAAATTTGGAAATGATAAGGCGCATGTAGATGCCGTATATAGAGAGATGACGCACTTTATTGCCGATCACGTGCAGACCTGGCCTGATGCAAGGGGCGGCAGATTTTCCTTTAACGTGCATTCCCAGACCGTAAACGTTTCCCACGGTGCGGTATGCGGCGCACTGCCTGACGGCAGACTGGCAGGAGAAGCCTTCTGTGACAACGCCTCCCCGATGATGGGACGCGATGTCAGCGGTCCGACGGCGACGGTCAAATCTGTGGCTGCCATGGGACAGGAAGCCTTCCATGACGGCGCCCTGTTCAACCTGCGCTTTGATCCAAAGGGCGTAGAAGGAGAGAAGGGTCTTGCCAGCATCGAAGGGGTCATCAAGACTTATTTTGATCACGGCGGCGAGCACATCCAGATCAACGTGGTCGATACAGAGACCCTCAAGGACGCCCAGGTTCACCCGGAGAAATACAAAGGGCTGATGGTCCGTGTAGCCGGATACATGGCTTACTTTACAGAACTGGATAAGAGTGCCCAGGATACGATCATTTACAGGACGGCGCACTTCGAGAATGCGGGCTGAGGTACCTGTCATGGGTGAAAAACCGATCAAAGCCCTGGTGGGCGCGATGCAGAAGTTTTCTACAGAGGACGGTCCGGGCATACGGACCACGG
>URXI01000081.1 GCA_900551775.1 uncultured Eubacterium sp.
TAGGCACGGCAAGGTGGTATTTTCCTTCACCCCGGACGAGGAAATCGGCACCAGCCAGGATCACTTTGATGTGGGGGCTTTTGGGGCTGACTTCGCCTATACGATAGACGGCGCCGACTTTGGCGACATCGAATATGAGAACTTTTACGGCGCTTCTTTGACCGTAGACGTCAAAGGCGTTTCCACCCATCCTGGCGAGGCCAAGGACAAGATGAAAAACGCTTCTCTGATCGCTATGGAATTTGACGGCCTGCTGCCGCCGTGGGAGCGGCCGGAGCACACGGAGGGCTTCGAGGGATTCTACCATCTGCTGCACATAAACGGCGACTGCGAAACATGTCAGATGCGCTATCTCATCAGAGAACACGACTACATAAGATACCAGGAGAGAAAGGCGGCGGCCCTGCGGGCAGCGGAGCTGCTCAACGCTAGATACGGACAGGGGACTGTCACGGCGGACATCAAAGACGGCTATCGCAACATGGCGGAGATGGTGCGCCCGCATATGCACCTGATCGACTTTGCCAAGGAAGCTATCGAAGAATGCGGCGTCATGCCGCGAGTGCCGGCCATTCGCGGCGGTACGGACGGCAGTGAACTTTCCTACAAAGGTGTGCCTTGTCCTAACCTAGGAACTGGTTCCTTTAACCATCATTCGCTGACGGAGGTCGCCAACATCGACCATATGGAACAGTGTACAGAGGCGATTCTGAAGATTGTTGCAAAATATGCAGAGTTTGAAAAATAAGCAAAAAAAGGCCACGCCGATTAACTTGCGTGGCTTTTCCAATAACAAAAGGCTATTGTCGTCATGTAATGGTCAGAGGTCTTCCGTCAACGCATCTTTCCATTACAGCACATCTTCGCCCTTCACATACTTCAAAATCCTGATGATTTTCTCCTGCTCTTCCTCGCTGAAGCGGTGTAAGACTCGTAGAAGCTCTTCTTCACGGAATTTTGATGTGACATCTTTGTCTACATCGTCACGGCCGGCATTGAGGATGGAGTCAACTGAAACATGAAAAAGTTTGGAATAGTAAAAGAGAACGCGGAGATTCAGCTTGGTGCGGTTATTCTCAATGTTGCTGATAAAGGCGACAGTGCAGCCCAGATCTGCGGCGACTTGCTCCTGGGTAAAAGCGTGTTCCGTGCGTAGTCTTTTCATTTCTTTTCCAACTTTCAGAAAATCCAGTTCTTCCATAACTTTACCTCCTCGTTCTGAATATACTGATAAGTATATTTTAATATAACAGATAGTGAAATACAATCGGCGCAGTTAGTGTATGTTTTTATATTTATAAGTATAATTCGTTAGTTTCTGAGGATTGGATTTCTCCTTGCATCTTATGCAGCCTTGATGTATCATTTCATTAGAATTACAAATACAAATTCTTATTGCCAATTTAATTACAAAAACGGATAAAAAATGGATACAAATTTACAGAAGTACATGGCATTTTTAAAAACAGTGGAATACGGCAGTTTTACCAAAGCGGCAGAGGTGCTGCACTACTCACAATCGGGCATCAGCCGCATGATCGGCGATCTGGAGCGAGAGTGGAAGCTGTCGGTCTTAGAACGGGGGCGCAGCGGTGTCAGGCTGACTGCAGAGGGCATGAAGCTGCTGCCTTTTGTGCAGAGCGTGTGCAGGGAGTACCAGAATCTGCAGGAGCAGGTGGATCAGCTGCAGGGTTTAGAGTCCGGACTGATCCGCATTGGAACCGTTTCCAGCATTGCGACGCGCTGGCTGCCTTCGGTGATCAAAGCATTCCAGAGGGATTATCCCAATATCGAGTATGAGCTGCTATCGGGAGACTATGGGGAAATTGAAAGCTGGCTCCTCTCCGGCAGGGTGGATTGCGGCTTTCTGTTGCTGCCGGCAGCTGCGGAGCTGGAAATCACCCCGCTGAAACGAGATGAGATGATGGTAATCATGCCTGAGGATCATCCCCTTGCGGATTGTGCAGCTTTTCCTCTGAAGGCTCTGGAGGAAGAACCCTTCATGCTGCTCGAAAGGGGAGAAAAATCTGAGGTCTCCCAGCTGCTTGCCCAGCTTGACCTCCATCCCAAGGTGCGTTTTGTCACTTTGGACGATTACGCCATCATGTCCATGGTCGAAAGCGGCCTGGGCATCAGCATCCTGCCCAATCTGATTTTGCAGCGGACCCCGTACCGCATCATAAAAAAACCGCTGGAACAGCCAGCCTACAGAGAACTGGGCCTTGCCATGCGGGACAGCAAAACGGCTTCAGCAGCCGTAAAGAAATTTTTGACTTATGTATCAAAGGAGACGATGAATGGAATCACTGAAAGAACTTTATAGAATCGGGCGTGGACCGTCCAGCTCACATACCATTGCGCCGACAAAGGCTGCAGAACTTTTCGCAGCGGAGAACCCTGAGGCTTCTCGTTACTGTGTCACACTTTATGGCTCTCTGTCAAAGACGGGAAAGGGCCATATGACGGACATCGCCATTTTGGACGTCTTGGGACGGGATCGGTGCCAGATCATCGATAGCGATCGGCCCGATGAGGAGCTGCCCCATCCCAACACCATGGTCTTTGAGGCTTTTGCTGCTGACGGTTCGCTGGCAGCGCTCATGGAGGTCTACAGCGTAGGCGGCGGGCGCATTGTCATCAAAGGCCGTCCGGCCAAAAAGGCACAGGACGTTTACCAGTTATCCACTTTTGAGGATATCAGAGACTACTGCGGGAAGAACCGGATGCGGATCTGCGACTACGTCTACGAGACGGAAGGCGCGGAGATCAAAGCGTATCTTGCGGCAATCTGGAAGCAGATGAAGAGGACCATTGAGGCGGGTCTTGCGGCAGAGGGGATTTTGCAGGGCGGTCTGGCAGTACAGCGGAAGGCGCGCTATCTGTATCATCAGAATCATATCGACGAAAGCCCGCAGACAAGAGAGAACCGCCTGGTCTGCGCCTTTGCCTACGCTGTCAGCGAAGAGAACGCTGACGGCGGCATTATCGTCACTGCCCCGACTTGCGGCGCCAGCGGCGTTTTGCCGGCCACCCTCTATTATATGCAGCAGTACCGGAGGCTGCCCGACGAGAAGATTATCGACGCCCTTGCCACTGCCGGCATCATAGGCAATCTGATTAAGACCAATGCCTCGATCAGCGGTGCAGAGTGCGGCTGCCAGGCAGAGGTGGGCAGCGCCTGCTCCATGGCGGCAGCAGGCCTTGCGGAGCTTTTTGCCATGGAAATCGACCAGATTGAATATGCGGCCGAGGTCGCCATGGAGCATCATCTGGGGCTGACCTGCGATCCCATCAGCGGTCTGGTGCAGATTCCGTGTATCGAAAGAAACGCCGTGGCAGCCATGCGGGCCATCAACGCCCTGAGCCTGGCAAACTTTTTGACCCACACCCGAAAGATTTCCTTTGATGTGGTCGTGAGAACCATGTACGAGACGGGACGAGACCTGTTCAGCAAATACAGGGAGACCAGCGAAGGCGGCCTGGCAAAGACTTACTTTGAATGAATCACAAAAGCCGTATAGCGCTTATGTGGAGCTGAAAGAAAATCCGGTTGTGGTTAATATATACTACTGATAAAAGGAGGGACGGCAGATGGATAAGAAAAAAATCCCTATTGGATTTGAGGATTTTAAAAAGTTTAAGGACGAGAACCTGTACCTGGTGGACAAGACCCTGATGATACGGGAACTTCTGGCTAATGGAACCCAGACGACTCACATCACAAGGCCGCGGCGGTTCGGAAAGACCCTGAACATCTCCATGCTCCGCCGTTTCTTCGAGGACGAGCGTACGCCCCAGGGCGAAAGGATAGACAACCGCTATCTTTTCGAGGGATTAGCGATTATGGAGGCAGGGGAGCAGTACCTTGCCCACATGGGACAGTACCCTGTGATCAGCCTGTCGCTGAAATCGGGGAAGCAGACGGACTTTTATCTGGCATATGGGGAACTGAAGAAACGCATCAAGGAAGAATTCAAACGCCATCAGTACGTGCTGGAGAGGGCCGTGCTGTCAGAGGAAGAGCGGGAGGCATTTCGTGCGCTGATGAGCGGGAGCGAAGAGGATCAGCTTTATCTGGACGCCATCCGCTTCCTTTCGGAGTGCCTGTACAAATACCACGGTAAAGAGGCCGTCATCCTCATCGACGAGTATGATGTGCCTCTGGAAAACGCATATTTCTGTGGATTCTATGACCAGATGATCGGGTTCATCCGTTCCCTGTTCGAATCTGCGCTGAAAACCAACCCGTACCTAAAGTTAGGCGTGGTGACCGGATGCCTTAGAATCAGCAGGGAGAGCATCTTTACCGGCCTGAACAACTTGGAAATTCACTCCCTCATCAGCCCCAAATACACCAGCTATTTCGGTTTCACCGAAGCGGAGGTGCGGGCGATGCTGGATTACTACGGTCTGGCGGACAGTTTTGAAGAAGCGAAGGCATGGTACGATGGATACCTCTTCGGGGGCACGGAGATTTACAACCCGTGGAGCATCCTGAACTATGCAAGCAATGCAAAGGCGGGGGCACAGATTGCAACAAAACCATACTGGTCCAACACCTCAGGCAACGACATCGTGAGGTCTCTGGTGGAGGAGGCGGACGACCTCACCCGCGAAGAACTGGAAACTCTCATGGACGGGGGAACCATCGAAAAGCCGGTACACGAGGAGATCACATACGGGGATATCCATACGTCCAGAGACAACCTGTGGAACTTCCTGTTCTTTACGGGGTATCTGAAAATGAGTGGGCAGCGGATCGAGGGAGAGACAATCTATCTGGAAATGACCATACCAAATAGAGAGATCAAGTCAATCTACAGGCAGTCCATTACGGGCTGGTTCGATCAGAAAATCGCAGACCTGGACAAAAGTCCTTTAATCAGGGCATTGGAAGAGGGAGATTGCCAGTCGGCGGCGGAGTTCATCTCTGCACAGCTGATGGACACCATCAGTTACTTTGATTATGCGGAGAGCTACTATCACGGCTTTCTGAGCGGGCTCCTGAAAAATGTCGGGAACTATTTGGTGCAGTCCAATCGGGAGAGCGGAACGGGAAGACCGGACCTGATCCTCAAGGAAAAGAAGTTCATGGGGAAGGCCATCATCATAGAGTTAAAAGTTGCAGGAAGCTTTGCGGAAATGGAAGACAGGTGTCTGGAAGCCTTGAGGCAGATAGAAGCGCAGGATTATGCGGCACCGCTTCTTTCCGACGGCTACAGTCCAATTTTGAAGTATGGCATCGCTCTATACAAGAAAGGCTGTATTGTGAGAACCAAGCAGGCGGAAGGCGAATAGCAACGTACTTAGGGGACATGCCTATATGCGCCTGTATTAACAAAAACCGCAGGTTGGGTGCCTGCGGTTTTTGCTATAATCATAATTGATATTTTGCGGTTAAATTGGATTCCTTACTCCGCCCCCCCTTTCCCCTTTTGCTGTGGTGATGCCCTCATTGTATCACCATCGACTGGATCTGTCCTATACAGAACCTTACAGGAAACTTGCATTTTTGAAAGGTAGTCTAAATGGCTTTAGTAGGGGATATGGCGGCGATTTAGATAATCGGCAAAATCGTCATACGCTTCTGCTGCCTGGAGATAGGCCTCGTAGGCGTGATACAGCGCGGCAGTTGTTCGAATCAGTGCTTCTTCGTTCAGGGAGAGTTTGCGGCAGATTTCAGCGAATTCTTCCAGATCGCGGAGCATGGCAGGCAGGGCGGAAGGCTCTGCACCGTTCATGCCGTTGAGGATGCCGTATGGCACTTCGTGGATAGAAAACTCGATATATCGCTTCAGAAGAAGATATTTATGCCGCAGAACCGTTTTATTTTGGGGTTCACGGGTCAAGAGCATATCTGCAAGCTGATAGGGCTGATAGCGATATCCCGTCTCAGCACAGAAGATTTCAACAAAATCCTCTGTCGTCCCAATATCATAATCAGCCTTTGTCTGATTGCTCTCAAATAGGAAGCGGATTCCTTCGGTGTTACCGCTTTCCAGATCTGCCAGGACGGAGGGAACCACCACTTTGATGCAGAAAGGTTTCCCCAGTGGCAAGTCAGCGTGGTGCTTCCAAAAGGCAGACAGTTCTGCGATACTGATGATGCCCTCGTAAGGACGGGTCTGCCATTCCATGAGAGCCTGGTGACGCTGACGGCGCTGTTTCTTGTCCAGCGGTTTGGGGAACTGGCGGCAGATTGTCAGATAATCCTGCAAAATGGGTTGTTCGGTTTTGCTAATAATGAACAAGGCGCTTGCCTCCTTTCGGTGTCTACAATCATTATATGGTCTGCCTTCCCCGTCGTCAACAGTCTGGCGAACCAGGCAACGCAGTTACGCAGAAAATAGGATAGTCTAACTATGCAAATTTGTGGTAAAATAGACTTATGAAAGAAGGTGTTGATTTGAAGAATAAAAATACATCCAAGTTCATCAGCTCGCTGATCTATGTGGCGCTGGGCTTGATTTTAATCGTATATCCTACGTTGATCGGGGAGACCATTTGCTGGATGTTAGCAGGAGCAGCGGCAGCTATGGGTGCGATTCACTTGATCGGTTATGCCATGAGCAAAGGCGGGTCGCAATCCGGCGAAAGTTCCGATGGACTGGCAACCGGTATCGTTTTGCTGCTTTTAGCGGTATTCATCGTCATCAAATCGGAATTCGTCATTTCTATCATTCCATTTGTTCTCGGATTTATGATCACCGTCAAAGGGGTTGTCGGCGTGCAGAGCGCCATCAACTTGAAACGGCTCGGCTACGGGAACTTTAAGGGGAGCCTCATTGCCGCTGTCCTGGTCATGATTTTCGGCATCGTCATGATGCTGAATCCATTCTCTACAGTGAAAATCTTGTTCACTATGATCGGCGTTGGACTTCTGGTAAGCGGCATCGTCGATATTGCCGCCAACGTGATGTTTACTCGGGAGATGAAGAAGTTCAAGGATGATTAAGGCTGTTCTTGCCAGGACTTTAAAAATCGCATATACTGTAATAAATTTATCGCTATCATTATAGGGGGACAATGCATATGGAAGAGAAGTTATCCGAAAAGATTTATGGTGAAATCCGCAGCGGCATCCTTGACGGAGAATATTCTGCCAGAGACTTTCTCAGCGAGGCGCAGATTGCGAAGAAGTACGGGGTCAGCAAAGCGCCAGTGAAGGAGGCACTCCATACTCTGGCTGATCAGGGATACCTGATCAGCTATCCGAGACGTGGATATATGGTTAACACTTATTCAGACGAGGAACTGGACAAAATCCAAGAAATCCGCAAGACACTGGAGGCTCTCTGCGTCCGTCTCGCCATCGCAAGTGCCAGCGATGAAGAACTTGAGGCATTGCGCTTTTACAGGGATGGAGAGGCTCGCGCTTTAGACCCCAGAGAAACGGTCAATTTCAAGTTCCACATTGGACTTGCACGACTGTCCGGGAATGAATTTTTAGTGGACACGCTGATCCCGTTAGTCATCAAGGCATCAATGACCAAAATTAAGGATGCGCCGGATATCGATAACTTTGATAAGATCATTGACGCCATGCAGGCTAGAGATGAGACAAAGGCGCTGCAGTATCTGGATGAGGATATCCGATATCTCAAACGGAAACAGTAAATATCTGATGCTGCCTGCAAAAAAAAATAAAGAAAGCAAGACTGTATCGTAGCCATAAGGCTGATACAGTTTTTTTGTTTGCAATAAATTTACAGAAAATTTATGAAAGACAGAGGAAATAGTTGACAACTGATATCATCAGTGATAATATCAATTTAACAAAAGTTCTGAAATTATCAGTGATGATATCAGAAGAAATGGAAAGGAAATCTTAGAATTATGGAAACAAAAGAAAAAAAGAAAATTGGCTTGCTTGGGGCAATGCTAATGGGTATCGGCTGTATTGTCGGATCCGGTATCTTTGGGACTCTGCCCACTGTAATTGCAGAATATGGCGCAGGTGTTATCTGGGCACTGCTGGGGGCGGCTTTCGTCGTGGTACTTCGCTGTTTGTCGCTGATGTATACCAGTGCGGCTATTCCATCCAGTGCAGCCCAGTTCATGTGGGCGACCAAACTGATCCACCCTTACGCTGGCGTATACGTATCCCTGTCGTCGATCTTGATGCCTACCATGGTATCACTGTTCGGTACGCTTTTCGCCATGTATTTTACCCCGCTTTTCCCGGGGTTTGCTATCAGCAGCACAGCAGCGGCAGTGGGATTGCTAGTAGTGTTCGCTGTCATCGCCTGGTTTGGAAATAAGACGGCTGTTTCAGCGAGCAACATTATGGTTGCCTTGCTGATGATTGCCATTTTCTTATACATTGTCCTAGGCTTGCCAAACATCGATACAGACAACGTGACCTTTGGAGAAATCATCAAGCCTGGTATTGGGATCAGCAGTTTGGCAGCGGCAATCGGCGTCCTGACTTCCTCTCTTTCTGGCGCAAGCTCTGTATCACAGATTGCTGACGATGTGAAAAATCCAGGGAAAACCGTGCCTCTGGCCCTAGTTATCTGTCCGTTGATCGTTGCTGTGGTGTATATCCTCATGGCAGTTGTCACCATCGGCGTGATCCCATCGGCTGAAGTAGAGTCCCTGTCCCAGGTGGCTTCCCACTTCATGTCGCCGGCACTGTTAACCTTCTTCATCATCGGAGGTCCCATCTGCGGTATCATCACATCCCTGGTTCCCGTAGCTCTGGCCTGCGTGGCGCTATTTGAGTTTTCCGCTCGTGAAAAGGTCTATCCGGCTATCCTTGCAAAAAAGAATAAGCACGGAGTCGCATATTGGAGCCTTTTCATCGTCATGGCCATCGCCATCGGCATCTGTGCCACAGGCGCTACTTTCGGCGTTATTATGACAGTGTTCTCCTTCTGCAATACCATATCCGAACTGCCCAATGCGTTGTCTCCATTATTTGCACATAGAAAATATCCTAAGTGCTGTGATCATTCCAGTGTGAAGATGGGCGTGAAGACGGCACAGGCGTTGGCACTTCTCACTTGCGCCGTTTGTCTCTATCTCAGCGTGCAGATGGCATTGACCTTAGACCTAAAAACAGTGGCGTTGATTCTGGCAGTCTACGTGATCGGCTACATATACTTCTTTATCCGTGCAAAGTATCTGAAAGGCAAGGGGGGGGATTTGATGGAAGAGCTGAGAAAGCCTTACGCGCCTTGGGAAGAAAAGGAAGCGGAATATGATGATTGATTTTAGCAAGACTATAGCTGACTTCCGCTCCCATGTCCCTGTTATCAGGGACTGGGCCTACTTTGAAACGGGAAGTACAGGACTGGTTCCCGACTTCGTCTATGAAGGGATCCGCAGGTATATGGACGATCGATACCGTAGAGGTGGAGACTCTCTGTGGGTCTATGAGGAGGAGACGGTAGGGACGCTGCATATGCTGCAGCGTTCTAAAGAAGCCATTGCAGAGATGATTCACTGCAAGCCGTCAGAAATCGCCTTTGGCCTGAGCTCCACCCAATTGTTCACCATGGTCACAGAATGTATCGACTATGCAGAGGATGATAACATCGTTACAGTAAATAAAGGCTGGATCGGCAGCCGTTTTGCCTGGCAGAAACGGGAGGCCGAGGGCCTGGAAGTCCGTTACGTGGAGCCGGACAAAGGCATGGTTACTGTAGAACAGATTATGGCTCTTTGTAATGAACATACCCGCGCTGTGGCTGTCAATCTGGTGGAAAGCAACACCGGTTATAGGATGGATATGGACACTTTGGGTTCGTTCTGTGCAGAGAGAGACATTTTGCTCTACGTCGACGGCGTTCAGGCTCTGGGCGCCCTGGAGGTGAATGTGGAGAAGCAGCATATCGACTTTCTTGTAGGTAACGATTACAAGTGGATGATGAACTTCTGCGGCACGGGTTATGCCTATGTCAGTCCAAAGGTGCAGAAGCTGATCCGCCACTGGGGCGCAGGCTGGATGTCAGATGCAGATCGTTTCAATACGGCAAAGGATCGGTTGGATTTGAGAAAAGATGCAGGTCGATTTGAGATCGGACACCAGCATAACGATGGAATCTACGGTCTGAGCCTTGTGGCCATGCAGAACAACCGCCTGGGCCTATCCAATATCGAAAACTACGTTTGCAGTCTGGCAGACTATTTTTGCAGCAAAATAGAAGAGACTGATGGAATTCGTCTCCGTTACGATTTCCCCAAAAAGAACCGCTGCCAGATCGTGGTGGTGAAGCTGGATAATGGCCTTGGAGTCACTGACGAGGATTTTGCAGCTGCCAAAGTCTTCGCCCATACAGGGGAGCCGGACGAAAACGGAGAAAGAGAGATGCGAATCTGTTTCCATTATTACAATAACAGAGAAGATATCGACCGCTTTTTTGCGGTACTGAAGAAAGGAATAGAAAGATGAATGAAATTGAAAAGAACCTTGAAAATTTAGGAATCACATTGGATGCAGGACCGGAACCCATGGCCAACTATGTAAGCGTGCAGAAGGCAGGAAATATCTGGTTTTTCTCTGGAGCAGGTCCCTTTGAACACGGTAAACCGGCAGTGTTCGGCAGGCTGGGCGAAAATATGACCACCCAGGAAGGCTATAACGCGGCAAGACTTTCAGGCATCAATCTCCTGGCTATTTTAAAGAGAGAGCTTGGTGGTGACTGGGATCGTCTGGATCAGATTGTGAAAATCCAAGGGTTTGTCAATAGCACCAACGACTACTTTGAGCAGCCAGCCGTCATTAACGGGGTATCGGATTTGCTTGTAGAAGTGCTGGGGGACAGAGGCCGTCATGCCCGTACGGCGGTGGGCACCAATGTGCTGCCATTCCGTATTCCATTGGAAGTAGAGATGATTATCAAAGTAAAGTATTAATACATTTTGTCATGACGGGAGGATTATAATGGAAGGATTCAGACCTTTTCATTGGGAAGAAAAAAAGCAGGCGTCATCGGGCGCAGAGTATCTGGTACGGATTGGGGACTTCGTCCTTGCGGATGAAAACGGGGAGCCAGAAGCGACCATGTACAGTTATTCTTATATCGGGCTGCCAGAGGAGAAAGAAAAACCTGTAGTCTTTGCCTATAACGGAGGCCCAGGTGCGGCAAGCAGCTGGCTGCATATGGGAATCCTGGGTCCTAAGATCATAGAAATTCCGGGTTATCCAGAGGTAAAACGTCCGGCAGATTTCACTTTTGGGGAAAACGAGGATTTTCTGATCGATACCTGTGACCTGGTGCTTATCGATCCGGTAGGCACAGGTTATACACAGGTGATCAAGGAGGGCGCTGAAGACAAGTATTATGCTGTAGGCAGCGACGGCGAAGCTTTTGCCCGGTTCATCGCTGATTGGCTGCAGAAAAACGACAGGCATGATGCGCCGGTGTACCTGCTGGGGGAAAGCTACGGCACCATCCGCAATGTGGTTCTGGCTGACCTGCTGCCCGAATCAGTCAATCTGAAAGGCATCATCAGTGTGGGAACCTCTCTCAATGTGGGAGCAAGGGGAAGCCTGCCTGTGGAACCAAACGTGCGGCGCCTCGGTGCCAATGCCGCAGGCTGCTGGTATCATTACCACCAGAAAGACTACAGGGAGGAGGACTTCATTGCAGAAGCCATGGGATTTGCATATGGGGAATATGCAAAGGCTCTGCTGATGGGCAGCCGTCTTCCTAAGGCACAGCAGGAAGAGGTCTTGGACAAGCTGGCATTTTACAGCGGTTTGGAGAAAGAACTGCTGAGAAAGCAAAACCTGCGGTTCAATGAGATGGATTTCATGACCCGCCTCTGCCCGGGCTGCTTCGTCAGCATGTATGATAGCCGCATGACCCTGCCGCTAGAGGATGACCCCGCCTCAGGCGAGAAAGCCAATGTTGATATCGTTTTGCCCAAGGAGGAACAGGAGCCGTTCATGAGCTGTATCGGCACTTCCATCGACAGATGTCTTGAGCAGTATTACGATGAGGAGCTGGAAAGACCGTCAGGACGCAATTACCAAAACGAAACGATGGCCATCGGTGTGGGTTGGGACTATGGGTCTTACAAAAAAGACACCCTGGCTCTGCCAGAGGAACTGATGAGGGAGAAAAAGGGTCTGCGCTTTCTCTTCGTCAACGGACGGTTTGACCTGTCATCAACCTTTGATTTCATGACTTATTATCTGTCCCAGTATGACTTGCCAAAGGACCGGATTGCAGTCAAGGTGATTGAATCTGGGCATGCCTCCTATATTGGAGAGGGAAAAGCAAAGGAACTCAGTGAGGCTGTGCGGGCCTTTGTTGAAAACGGCGAGGAGGAAATCGGATGATACTGAAAAACTGCAGACTGATTGCATCCCTGGCAGGTGGAATTGCCAGTGATGCAGGCTATGTGCAAATTGAAGAAGGAAAGATTGAGTTTGTAAGCGGGGAACCTTATACAGGAAAGGAGGCGGACGTTGACTGTCAGGGCATGACCCTCCTTCCAGGTCTTATTGATCTTCACACCCATATTCCGGATTTCGGCGGTATTGCGGCGAACTGTGCAAATGACCCGATGCAGGTTTTGATAGAAGCTGCAGTGCAGGCCGCATCGTATCTGGATTATGGCTTTACCACCGTCCGTGACTGCGGAAGCATTGGAAGGGCGGCAAACTACGTCCGTGAGATGATTGGGCGCGGATTGATCCAGGGGCCGGATATCCTGGCGTGCGGTAACACCCTCATGCCCAGTGTCATCAGTGAGGAAAGCAGCCTTGGACCGATGATTCACTTCTGCGATGGTGAAGAAGCTTTCCGCAAAGGGGTCAGAGAAGAGGTCGCCCATCAGGCGGATTTTATCAAAATCTACGCTTCCGGCTCCGCATTCAACCCCAAAGGCGCGCCGAAGAATCCCATCATGACCCAGGAAGAAATTTTGACGGCAGTGGAGACAGCCAGGGCAAATGATCTCTATGTGGCGGCTCATTGCCATGCCGACAGCGCCATTAGAACCTGCATAGAGAGCGGCGTGCGCACCATCGAACATGGAACTTATATGAGTGAAGGAACCATAGAACTCCTTTGCCGGACAGAAGATGCTTATCTGGTGCCTACCATGGCAGCCATGTATGTCAGCCAGACAGAGCCGGAAGCGAGAGCCTTCTGGCTGGAGCGGCTGAATCCGATGCTGGTGCAGTGTTCTGCGGCTATGGAATCCGCATATCATGCAGGCGTGAAAATAGGATTTGGAACAGATTGCGCTCCGAAATCCACGCAGTATGAGAAGGGGATCGAATTTCAGATGCGGAAAGAAAACTGCCACATGCAGGATGAGGACATTCTCCTGCAGGCTACCAAGAACAGTGCGGAAATTGCAGGAATCAGTGAACAAGTGGGAGAAATCCGACCGGGCCTCACGGCAGACCTGATTCTGGTGGACGGAAACCCGGACCAGGATATTTCTGTCATGTATGGAAAACCTGTGAAGGTCTGGAAAAAAGGCAGACTGTGCAGATCCTAAGAAGAATGAACACGAATAGGTAATACCCGATTGAAGAGCTCCTCGTTGCGACTAAATTCAGTTGCAATGAGGAGCTCTTATGTTATACTAGACAAAAGGAGAAACTGATATGAAAAATACAATTGCATATAAAGGATATATAGGGAGTGTGGAGTTTTCTGAAAAAGACACTCTCCTCGACTATGACATTATCATTTACGATGTAGAGGGTAAAGGCAATCGCCTGCCTACAGATATAGCATTTTTTAGATCAGAGAAAGAGGTACAATATGGAAAAAAAGAAAATAGGTTTGGGGTCGCTGTCCTTGCTGCTCGTCATCGCAGCGGTCCTCTGGAGTTACAACATTTCCGGGTTTTGTCTGGGCGATCAAATCGTGCATGCG
>URXI01000082.1 GCA_900551775.1 uncultured Eubacterium sp.
CTTGAATTAACATTTGCCGTCTTAGCTGCCATAATCCCACCACCTTTCATCTTGGTTGATTATATTATAGCCTATTGTGACGCAAAATACAACACAATAGATGTACATCATA
Organism: uncultured Eubacterium sp.; assembly: GCA_900551775.1. Lineage (GTDB taxonomy): Bacteria > Bacillota > Clostridia > Peptostreptococcales > Anaerovoracaceae > Senimuribacter. The sequence continues at coordinate 113 of URXI01000082.1, forward strand.
TCCACCAAAAAGCGCACCGTCTTCACAGGTGCGCTGCTCTCTGCTTTTCGTCCATATGTCAAAACGCTGCCAAAGCGGCAGCGCCTGCAATCTATTCCACCACGTCAATCCGTTCTGCCAGCCACTGGTCGTTGACCTCGGCATACTTGTTAGCCGGGATTGCCAGGGCGGACAAATAGTCGTCCTTCAGCTGATTATATAGTTCATCGTCCACATTGACCGTCAGCTGCTCGCCGGCCGCATTGTCGTAGTCCCAGATGATAAAATATTCTTCCCCATTGTCGAAGAAATACAGGAGGTCTCTGATTTTTACATCAGGCCACTCTTCCTTCATGTTTTCCACGATGATGGCCTTGTAAAGCTCCATGACCCGGTCGTCTCTGCCGCCGTCAGCAAGCAAAATCTTCTCCAGCAGCTCAGCGCTGTTTCCAACCACACGGAAAATCGCCTCTTCGTCCAGGTCGCCCTCCGGCACTTCCAAGCTGTTCAGCTGTTCCAGCAGATCCGCCTCGTGCTCCGGCGCCATGTAGATCGTCAGCTTCTTGTCTGGGTCCATGTACATCACCGGATATTCCACCAACGTCTCGTCGCCGCACTCCGGACATTTGATCAGGAAAAACTCCCCGTTCATAATCTTCTCTTTGAACTCTGGGTCCGTGGAAACATCCACAAACTCGTTGAGATTCATCGTGATTTCGTGTTCACAATTGGGACACTTAAATTTCTCTTTCTCCATACTCCACCTCTTCTATGGAAATCTGTTCCATACCGTTATCGTCGTCCTCCCCTTCTTCTTCAGAAAGGTTGATCACCCCTTCGATATCCTCAATCTCCGGTAAATCCTTCAGACTGGTAAAACCGAAATTCTTCAAAAATGTATCGGTGGTTCCGTAGAGAATCGGCCTGCCGATCCCCTCAGATCTTCCCTTTGGCAGGATCAGGTCCTTCTTCAAAAGACCGTCGATGACCCTGTCGCATTTCACACCTCTGATGGCGTCAATCTCCCCTTTGGTCACTGGCTGCTTGTATGCGATAATGGCCAGAACCTCCAGAGCCGACTGCGATAACTTCTTCACTTTAACTGGTGTGCAGAGCCGTTCGATAAACTCCGCGTTTTCAGGCCGGGTCACAAACTGAAAAGATTTTCCCACCTGCCTGATGACGATGCCTCTTCCCTCCTGCTCATATTCTTCCTGCAGTTCGAGAAAATAGGCAAGGGCATCCTCTTTACTAATATTAAATATATCTGCACAACTCTTCACGTCCAACGGCTGTCCCCAAATGAACATCATGGACTCAAAGGCAGATTTAATCGTCTTCTTGCTATTCATCTGCGCCGACCTCCTCAAATTTTCGTTCACCTGGTACCACTGTAATTTCCCCATAAACGCTTCGCTGATCTGCATCCAGATACTTGTCCCTTATCATCTGCAGGACAGAGACAAAGGTGACGACGATGTCATACCGGTCTTTTTTGTTAGGAATCAGCTCCTTCAGGCTCAGCTTCTGAATCCCCCGCAGGAATACGTTTTTGAAACGGTCTTTGATGTAGACCATGCGGCTTTCTATGGTCGCCTTTTCCCGCTCCACCTTCGTATAGTGGGCGCGCACCTCTTCTTCTCGTTTTTTCTTGCGCAGGAACTGATCAAAGGCGTTGGCAAATTTCTTGATGTCCAGGTCCAGGTATTCGTCCGGTTGATTGAGATACTCCGAAATGTCTTCTTGGGGTTTTTCGTAGATCAGGGACATGTAGTCCTCTCGCTCCTTCAGTTCTTCTGCACCCCGCTTGTACTTCTTGTATTCCAGCAACCGTTCCACCAGTTCACTTCTAGGGTCTTCCTCCAGCAGCACTTCACCTTCCACCGTCGCCCGCGGCAGAATCATCTTTGATTTGATGTCGATCAAAGTGGCAGCCAGCACCATAAATTCGGTCGCCACATTAAAGTCCATAGACTTCATCTCTTCGATGTAAGTGAGGTATTGCTTCGTAATCTCCGAAATCTGTATGTCATAAATGCTCATCTGCGCATTCTCTATCAAATACACGAGCAGGTCAAAAGGCCCTTCAAAGGACTGCAGCCTAACCTTGTAACTCATACCTTCTCCCCTTCTTCTGCTTCCTTTTCCGCCAGGCCCGTATAATAATTATAGTACAAAAGCCCGATGACCACAACTGCACAGCCGATGATCTGCCAGGAGGTCGGCACCTGTCCCAGGAAAATCACGCCCATGATGATAGCAGAAACGCACTCCCCCGATTCCCAAGCTGAGACATAGAGAGAGTCCACATGGCCGAAGCAGAGATTGAACACGGCATGAGCGCCAATCTGGCATACCAGCGTCAGACCGATGATATATACGTAGTCCGTAGTCGAATATCCGAAGACCGGCGTCTTTGTAACCACCATCCCTACGGCAAAACAGATCCAGCAGGCGAGAAAGACCAGGAACACATAAGCGCTGCCCGATACCTCTTTTCTCACTTCATTTCCGACTGTGAAGTACAAGCCCATGAACATGGCGGCGAGGAATGCCAGCACATCTCCGGCAAAGTTGCTAGCCGACAGCTGTCTGAAATCAAGCCCCGCGATCAAGGCGCCTCCCAGCAAAGCCAGGATGATGCCCATGACGGGACGCACCCCCACCTTTCTGCGAAAGACGAAGATGGTGATGACCAGGACAATCAGAGGATGCAGCGCCGCCAGCACAGAGGCGCTGCCGATATCCGTCAGCTTGACGGCATTGAACCAGGTGAAAAAGTGGAGGAACAAAAACGCCCCTGCCACAAAGGTCCATATGTAATTTTTGATTGAAATTTTCTTCAGCACGTCTCTCTGCTTTAATAAAACCGGGATAGCAAAGACGGGCATTCCCAGGCTCAGTCTCCAAAACCCGATGGCCATGGATGGCGCTTCGATGACGCTGCCAAAGATTCCCGATGATGATCCCGCCACCACAGCAAAGACGACGATAATTTTTACGTAGCGGGCCAGAAAGCCCTGTTTTTTATTTTCCATTCTTTATGATTCCTTCTTTAGTATTTCCAGAAAGCTGACAAATGCATACCCCTGCAATGATCAGTGCAGCGGTCAGAATCTTCACTGGTTGTAAAGTTTCTCCTAAAATCAAAGTCGCCAGAACAAAGGAGAAAATCGGCACCAAATTGATAAAAACTGCCGTCCTGGCCGGTCCGATTTCTTTGATGGCAACCTGCTGCATCAAGTAAGAAAAACAGGATGGGAAAATTGCCATGAATACGACGGCAATATAAGCCTCTGCCGGTACGCCGGGCAGAAATTCCCACGGCTTCTCCAAAAGCACAAATGGTATCAGCACTAAGGTACATACCAAAAAACTGTAGTAGGTGATGGCAACAGGAGAAATCCCTGCACATCTGCTTTTGCTGTAAACGCCGTAAGCCGCCCACACGACCACCGCCAGGCACATGATCAAATCCCCTTTGTTCAGTTCAAAGGCAGCCAGTACCGACAAATCGCCTGCAGTAATGGTCAGCACCACGCCAAAAAGCGATAGGACGATACCCAGAACCTGCTTCAGCGGCAGCTTTTGTTTCAGAAAAGCCAGTGCCAGCAAAGCCGTCACCACCGGATTGGTCGCCCCGATAATCGACGAATTGATCGCCGTGGTATACTTCAGCGACAAAAAGAAAAAGATGTGGTATCCTACCATGCCGACGATACCTGTAAAGAGGAACTTCTTAAGATCTGTCTTCTGAAATATGTATTTTTCCTCCGGATTCTTTGCCTCCATATATTTTTTGATGAAGCCCATGGCAACTGTCGCCACGACAAATCTTCCGAAGGTCAACGATACGGTCGGAATGTAGGGCACTGCGAATTTCCCGGCGATAAAGGCGCCTGACCAGCAGAACGCTGCCAGCACCATCAGTATGTAAATTCTAGCATTTGATTTTGTTGTAGCTTCCATATTTATTTGAACAGCGCCGCCAAGCTCTCTTCGTATGGCGGTCTGCATATTCCTTTCTCTGTAATCACTGCGGTAATATATTTTGCCGGCGTCACGTCAAAGGACGGATTGTAGGTCTTCACCCCCTCTGGCGCCATGGGCTTTTCGTACCACATCTTGTAGATTTCTTCTCCATCACGGAGTTCGATATGAATGTCATCGCCCGTAGGCGTATCCATATCAATCGTGGAAGTCGGCACATACATATAAAACGGAATGCCGTACTCCTTTGCCAAAATTGCGACGCCCGACGTGCCAATTTTGTTGGCGCCGTCTCCATTGGCTGCCATGCGGTCACAGCCCACGACCACGGCATCGATCCAGCCGTTTTTCATGACGATGGACGCCATGTTGTCGCAGATCAAAGTCACGTCAATCCCGGACCTGTCAAGTTCCCAGCTGGTCAGCCGCGCTCCCTGCAAAAGCGGCCTCGTCTCGTCTGCAAAGACCTTGAAATCATAGCCCCTTTCCTGCCCAAGGTAAATCGGCGCCAGACAGGTGCCGTACTTCGCTGTTGCAATGGTGCCAGCGTTACAATGGGTCAGAATCCCCATGCCCGGTTTGAGCAGCGACAGCCCGTATTCTCCCATGGCATAACATGCCGCCTCATCTTCCCGGCGGATCGCTTCTGCCTCGTCAAAGAGGGCAGACTTAGCTGCCGCCACGTCGACTCGCCCTAAGGCTTCGAACTTGTCCCACATGCGGGTAAGCGCCCATGCCAGATTCACCGCCGTAGGTCTGGCCGTCACCAGATAGTCCTTGGCATCTTTTAATTGAACCGCAAAGTCGTCGATATCTGTACCCTGAAAGTCCCTCACTGACAAGTACAACCCATAGGCGGCCGCAACACCGATCGCAGGCGCCCCTCTGACCTTCAGCTTGTAGATCGCCTCCCAGACATCCTCCTTGGTGTGCATCTCTTCGTAGACCTCTTCACCAGGTAAGCGCGTCTGATCCAAAACCAACATCTTATTATCTATATATTTCACTGGTGCGATTTCAAATACCTTCATCTCTCCACCTGCCTGCTTTGTTATAGCGTTCATTATACCATTAATCTTCCCCTCTTCGCAAGGGGTATCACCTTCTTCGCACGGCAAACCCATGAAAAAAACAGACAAGATAAATACCGTTGGCCTGCACAGGTTTTGGGATGTAAAAAACGCTGGATGCCAGTGCAGATATATGCGCATGAACCAGGTAATCCGCCATAGATGCTTGTTTTTTGATCAGTTCAGGCTCTTTTTCGAGAAATATAAGCCTGTTTTTGGTCAAGTAACCATAAAATGTAAAAAAGTGCGAATGGACTAGTAATTTATATAATAGAAATCTTCTGTATTAAAACATGTTTTTGGGCTTAATCCAGTCAAATTTGAGCTATTTTGTTCCCGGGAGAGATTACTGAAAGCTGAAGCCTGCCATAAATGCACTTAAAATTGCTCGTTTCCGGCACTTTTTCCGGATTTAAGCCAAGGGTTATATTTTAGGGTTTCATGCGTTTGCCGTGCCTTCTTCGCGGCAAACCCAGCAGAACTATTTTCAATTATGCAGATCCTCAAAAATTCCTCAGTTCTCCGTAATCGTTTCTTATTTTTAGCTGGTTTTTGCGTAACTGTCATCTATAAGGATAAGTGCGGTTACGCAGATTCCCCTTCAAAGATGGCTTCTATACAACTATCAGATGATATGCCGTCATTTTTGCGTAACCCGAAGCCTCTGATTACGCAATACTGTCAATAATTCACTCTCTTCCGTAACCTATTTTGACTTATCACCCGAATTTGCATAACTGCGCCTTCGATCCTTAACCTGCGCCCAGACTCCTTAAACTGCACATTGGAGCACCCTGCTCCGATGGAGGAATACACGAAAAACGGAGGGCCGCAAGCAGCTCTCCGCGAAAAAAATCCGAACCAGACAATGAAAGTTATATAAAGTTCCCTAAGAAGATAATCAGTATGGCAATCGGGCACAGATATTTGACCGAAAGGCCTAGCCAGGTGCGCATACCCTTTTTTTCTACATGGATTGCGTCGAGGAAATTATCAATCCCCCAGATCCAACCGACAAAAATCGCGATCAAAAGTCCGCTGATGACAAGCAGATAGTTGCTGGTGATGATGTCCACTTGATCCAAGAATCCCGGAATCAGAATCGAACAGCAGCCGATGACAACGATAATGCCCATCACTGCCGCTACGGCTTTCTTTCTCGTCAGCTGGAAGCGGTCCATGACCACAGCTACGATGGCCTCGGCCAAACCGATTGCCGATGATAAAGCGGCAAAATAAAATCCCACATAAAACAGAGTTCCGATGACCCTGCCTCCTGCAATGTAGTTGAATACGTTTGGCAGGGTGATCATGGTCAAGCCGGCGCCGGCACCCGGTTCCAGGCCGAATGCGAATACCATCGGGAAAATCATCAAGCCAGCTGCAATGCCTGCCACCACAATAGACGTGCTGATGATCGTAGCATGTTTCACGATATTTTCATTTTTGTTCTTCAAATAACTGCCGAAAATCATCGAGGCCAGCATACCGATCCCGATGGCAAAGAATGCCTGGCCGACAGCAGCGGTAACGGCACTGAGTGAGAATGTGGAAAAGTCAGGCTTGAACATGTAAGTGAGTCCTTTTGTCGATCCCTCAACTCTGAGACCGATGACGATACAGACCACCATGATGACCGCAAGTGCCGGCAGCAAGAATTTATTCACCTTTTCTACGCCGTTCTGCACATCGCCGCTGATAATCACCGTGATAATCAGCCAGTTGATTACAGCAAAGAGGAACATGGTCTTGTAATCGCCGGATAGAGCGTCAAAAGACTCCGCGATGCCTGCCGCATCCAACCCCTGGAAGAAGCCCGTGGCAGTCTTATAAATATATGCCAAAATCCATACGTAAATCGGCACCGTATAACCATTGACCAAAATCGCCACGATAATATGTAAATAGCTGGCGAGATGCCATTTGGAGTGAGGCTTCAAGGTCTGATACGCGCCCACTGCCGTCTTCTGCGTCACATAACCCATTGATATTTCCGCCGTCAGGAGCGGAATCCCGATGAGCACGATCACCAATACATATACCAAAATAAACAGGGCTCCACCGTTCGTACCACATACATACGGAAATCGCCACAGGCTGCCCACGCCGACGGCAAATCCGATGACGGTCATCAGAAATCCAAAAATGGAACTGAAGCCTTCATTTTGTTTTTTATCTGTCATAATTTACACCTCCGTTTCAATTATGCTGTCGATATAGAAATTTCGTTTCATATCAAGCGGCGGTTTTCCTCTATATCGGCGTATTTTTTCCCTTTATAGCCGGGACAAATCTTTGCGTGTTCACAGTAATCACAAGAAATCATCTCTATCTCAGATTCAGCTGGCACGATACCGATGGTTCCTGATATGGATTTCAGCGGTATCATGCGGCAATACCGGTCTAAGGTGATACCCACTGTTTCCGGCTGCAGCAGCCGGAAAAGAGTTCCCTGATTTGATAGATCGAACTTGGACTGCCCAGGGCTCCAGACGCCAGTCTGTTTTAGACCACTGCCTGTCAGCCTGCCTCCGATTTGCTCTATCAGCCATTCTCTCGCCACACTGAGCACGGAAACCGCCCAAAACTCCAGAAAGAATTGTTTCATCATATCCATGTGTCTTCCCAGTAACTCATCTATATTGACCACAGATGCTGCAAAGAGAACGACTTTTTTCGCATCTTTATACGCCTTGCAGATCATCTTACTTGTCAACATTTCTCCCTTTGCCAGCAAAATCCCGTTTTCCACACGCCCCTGCACATCTTCCCAACAATATTTCAAGACCAGTCTTCCTTCATTAGAAATCACTTCTTTCATCGGCAAAACATAAGGTTTGAACTTCTCTGGCACGTCGCTGGCCGTAACATGGGTATAGGCGGCAAAATAACACTCCGCTCTCTGCCATTGCTCTTCACTGAGCTGAAGCCGGACTTCTGTCATTTTTTCATTCATCACTGATCCACCTGCCTTTACTCCTTTGTCTAACAGCTGATTTTCCCCTCTGCCGTCACACTGACCCTGTATCCCATAAAGACCGGCCCAAAATCCGTCTTTACGATTTCTTCTTTCTTTTCAATTTGTATGGTAATCGGTTCTACGCCGCCGCGCTGATAAACAGCTTGACGAGATTTCTCTGTCGCTACAGCATCGGCTGCTTCCTCCGCCTCGTGGAGATTGGTCATAATCCGCCTTTCCCCACAGCCGCAAAGCGTATACGAACCATCTTCTCTATTTGGAAGGACCTCTATGACTACTTTGGCGCTGACGTCTCCAACAATAGCCCCCAGCGCATTGGCGGCTTTTGAATACTTTGGAATGACCACCCTGGCGCCCAGTCTTCTTCCTGCGTCTGGCAAAAAGATGTGGGTCGGGGCACCTACGCCGACCAGTGCCGCATTGGTCTGAAAGTGCAGGTTGAAGAAAAAGTCGTTCTCCACCGCCTCATGATCAAAGATATCTTCAATCAAAGCAGAAAACTGCTCACATTGCCCCAGTTCATTGAACTTTGAACTCCGATCCACCATCAAGACACGAACCAGGTTACAGTACAACTTCCGCTTTACCGCAGTGTAGATCTGTTTGCAGAACGAATCCACTGACTCCCTCCTGATCCGGGCAGGCTTTGCTGCTCCATATCTTGAAGCCTCTGCATCATACTGATTAAAGTCGCCCAATATATGCATGGCGTCTGTAGGAGTCATGCCGCAGCGGATCAAAACGCCTTCCCTGACCAACCTGGTGAGATGGTTTCTCTGCACGGTCTGACCTAAATTCCTGCCCACATCCTCCAAGGTCAGAGGGTGTCTGTAGAGCAGCTGAGCGATTCCTCGTTCTAACTCTGTATAACCCTCTGGTATCTTCTTGATGCCCAGATAAATCTCCTCTTTCTGCGTCAGCAGCAGGGACTTGTCCGCCTGCATCTTGTAAAGAATTTCTTTTAAATCTGGAAATGCAGAAGCCGCCATGCAGAAAGGCATGACTTTCTCGTCTTCCAGGTGAATATGATGGTCTTCGTCCAATCTGATGCCGCTGTCTCCGCCTAAGGCTATGGTATCTACAAAGAGACCTTTGACAAAGGTATTCCAGTTTCCAATCTGTACACCCTCATTGGCATTCTGCGGTATCCCTTCCTTTACAAGGGCGACATCGGTGGTCGTTCCTCCCATGTCCACTATGACAGCATCCCTTTCACCACTCAATTCCATGGCTCCCCTCACACTGGCTACGGGGCCGCAGAGCAGCGTCTCCACAGGATGTTTTTTTGCAAATGCTTCCGTCATCAGACTGCCGTCACTTCGCACGATGACAAAGGGTACGTCTATTTCCATACTTTTTAAAGCCGCCCTGACCGACCGCATGAAATCGGCGATGATGGATATCAATTTCGCATTGAGCAGGGTGCTGGCACCACGTTTGACGATGTTATTTTCTGCAAAGAGCTCATGACCGCAGACCACGGGAATGTCAAATTCTTCTTGAATGATTTCCTTTGCCCGCTTCTCTAAGATCGCACCGGATTTCTTTGCAAACATCTCCACGATGCCCACCGCCTCGACATCCCGCAGAGATTCCCTGATTTGCCGCCGAAACTGAAGCCAGTCAGGTTTTTTCACAATCTGTCCGTCCGGTCTGGTCTTGCTGGCAATGAAAATCAGAGATTCATCCATGTCGAGACCGTATTCCGCGCCTGTCCTCGCTACATTCTCCGCCTTCACACCAAAGAAAATCAGTTTGGCACGACCGCCTTTGTTCTCTACACAGGCATTGGTTGCCAAAGTTGTAGACAGGGCGATGAGCTCCGCCTGCTTTATAAATTGGAAAGGAAGTTCCTTTAGTGCTGCTGCAATTCCCTTTGACAGATCTTCTTTCGTAGTTGCCGTCTTGGCACTTGCCAAAACCTCCCGATCCTCGAACCGGTAAACAACCGCATCGGTACAGGTTCCGCCAGTGTCTATTCCAATTCCGATTTTCATATTCCTCGTCCTCTTTAAAAAGGCAAAGACATGCCAAGACGTCTTTGCCTGCTTCTTTCTTATGCTTTGATCTTGCTGGCAGCGTCCGCCGCCTCTAAAATCTTTTCAATTCCTGCCTCCTGCTCGTCGGTCAGAGGCTTTGGTTCGTAGTTTTTGATGATGTCTTCTACAATGTTATGGGCGCGTTCCTCCATGGAAAGGCTTCCAAGCTCTGCCCATTTGACGTGCTCGTTTCGATCCTGTACCTTTGGTTCCCACATCTCTCTCATGTGACGCAGTGTATGGTCTTCTGCCAGAAAATACCCCTTTGGTCCCACTGTCTTGATCACATCCATAGCCAGGTTTTCTTCTGTGAGACTTACCCCGCAGAAGACCCTGCGCAGCTGGCTGATGACTTCGTCCATCATGACCAGGAACTCGAAGGAAAAGGTCAGTCCGTAGTTCATAAAGCCTACGTCGTGGCAGAGGTTGACGCCGGAAAGACCGGAAAGATATGCCTGCTGGGTTCCTTCAGCAATTGCCTGCGCATCCGGCATTTTAGCTCCACAGGCGCCACCCATGCCCCAAGTCGGCAGATGATACAGCTCACGGCCGATCTGCGGAATCATGGAGTAGCACATATTGGCTTCAGGCGAGGAGTATGCCGGCTGGGTGATCTTCAGGTCCATGTTGGTAATACAGCCTCCAAAGACAAACGGAGCCCCCGGCTTTGCCAGCTGATGAATGACGATGCCGGTCATACATTCAGCCAGACACTGGACCAAAGCGCCTTCCATGGTCATCGGGCCTGTGCCGCCCATCATCACTGCCGGCGCATAGTTGGTCGGTAAACGATTTTCTGCGCAGTAAATCAACTTGTCCACCGCTTCAAAGGTATGATTCAGCGGTGATGTCGGTTCATCGTACAGAATGATCAACGGCTTGTTGATGGCTTCTTCCATGCCGCCCCGCACTACGGCCATCATCTCTGCAATATTTTTGATGCTTTCTCTATCTGCCGCTGTGACCACCATCGGTTTTGTCGTATTGCGGAGCATCGCTGCAAACTGGTGCTCATAGCTGGTGCCCGGATGCATGTACATCAACCCCAGGCACATCAGGAAATCGATATTTTCAAGGCTGTCGGCAATCTTTGCACCGTTGATCATATCCTGTTCCGTAAAAGTGTGGTGGGATCTGGTTTCCCAGTCATAGAGATTACAGCAGTCAGATCCTGTTCCGAAATAGGTATTCCGCTCCGAAAGATCCATGGCGATTTCGCCGTCTCTGTCGTAGAGAAAGATTCGTGACGGAGCCTGTTTCAATGCCCACTCCACCAATGTCGGCGGAATATGTACTCTCTTCCTCTTCACATAACAGCCTGCATTCTTCAACATCTCGATTGCGCCTTTGTGCTGGATTTCTGCACCAGTATCCTGCAGCAGCTCCAGAGCGCAACTATGAATCTTCTCCATCTCCTCTCGTGTCAAAAAGCCTAGAGGAGAGGCTGCGTTTAAATGTAATGGATATTGCTTTCTCATGGTTTTTCCTTCTTTCTTTCCCATCAGACTAATAGTTTCTTCGCCAGAATCACAGCCGTCGGCGCATTCGGGCTATACCCGTCGGCGCCGATCTTGTCAGCAAACTCCTGATTGACAGGAGCACCGCCGACCATGATTTTCACCTTGTTTCGCAGGCCCGCTTCTTCCAGCGCCTCTATGGTGTCCTGCATGGCATACATGGTGGTGGTCAGCATGGCACTCATGCCCAGAATCTGGATTGTCGGATCCTCTTCGATGGCTTCGACAATATCCTCTGGTTCAACGTCCATGCCCAGGTCCACGACCTCAAAGCCTGCGCTCTCACAGAGCAGCGTGACCAGGTTTTTACCAATGTCGTGCATATCCCCCGCTACGGTACAGAAGAGACATCTTCCCAAAACTTTGATATCACCGGTTACCAACAGAGGTTTGATCACCTCCACCCCCATTTTCATGCCCTTTGATGCGATCAAAAGTTCAGGTACGTAGATCTCTCCATCCCGGAATTTCTCCCCCAGGATATTAATTGGTTCTACCAGTCCTTCGTTGAGTACATCTAAAGGCGCATTTCCTTCTTCTAATGCGGCCTGTACCGCAGGTACTACGTCGTCTAAATTCCCCGCTTCTACAATTGCCGCCAGTTCAGATATCTTTGACATCATTTCACCTCCGTCATTCACTTTTCATTCTTTGTCTTCCATTTATTTTGATGCATCGTGCACGATACATCATGTTAAATATACTATACTCCCAGTACGGACCCGTGTCAATATATTTTTCAAAATTATCTGTTAATGATATTCCCTCTGCAATTTTTTTGAGGGGAGGGTGAATATATTGCATATTTTCATGTGACAGTGTATCGATGTGCAATCACATGGCAACGCTTAATTATCGTAAAAACAGCATAAAATCCCTCTAATCCCGACCATATTTACATTTGCTTCCAAAAAATTATACTCAATTTTAAAAAAGCAACGTCATATAGTTAAAATCGTATCCGTAGGCTAGTTCAGGCAGCCTTCATGCGTTTGCCGTGGATGCAGCCGAAATTCTAGTTAACTTTATCTGACAGATAGTGTATAATTGTAATCATGTAGGGAGGAACAGTTATGACGACCATTACAAAGACAAGTATGAAAGACCAGGTTTACCAAATCATTAAGGAAAGAATCTTCACTTTGGAGTACGGCTTTGGCGATACCATCAATATTTCTGCGCTGAGCAGTGAATTGGGTGTCAGCAATACCCCGATCCGCGAGGCACTTTCTCGCTTAGAGGTGGAAGGCCTGGTGACCTCCACATTAAACTCAAAAGTCCAGGTCATCGACATCTCAGAAGACCTCTATAAAGATATCGACCATACCTTTTTTTCCATCATCTCCGGCTGTTACACAACCTGTTTTCTAGAGGACAGAATTGAATATCTCTTAGAACTGATGGATGAGGCGATTTTGGCGCAGGAGCAGGCTTTGAAGGAAAAAGAATACATGAATTACGCGTTCAAGGCCATCGAGTTTGACCGGTGTTTTGTCGCCGCCACGGGTAACGACTACCTTCTCAACACCTTTGATACCAAGTCCCCGATTCTCTACCTGCTGACTCGTTACACCCACCAGCATCCAGAACCGAACCGGGAATTCAATCTGGGTGAGCATCAGCAGATACTCGAAGCCGTCAAAAAGAACAACTTCATGGGTGCACAAAAACTCATCTATATCCATTACGACAAACATTTTGAATACTAGAACTTAAAACACTGCCAGGCAGCTTGTCCTGAAGGGAATGAACCCGAAGGGCGGCCGCCTTTTTTATTATTTTACGTTTTGTCGAAATAAAGGAACCGCTATGAATAGAACAAAAGTCAAATACCCCCTGACCAATCCCCTGGTCTTCGCTATCGTCATGAGGGATGCAGAACTTTGCCAGGAACTGATTGAGCGCATCCTGCCTGGCCGTTTATTTCTTCGAAAAATACGATGTAGTAAACTCCTTGCCATACGGGGACGAAACGTTTACAATTATCTTGAACACAACATGTCCAAAAGAAAAAGTTCCAGCAGAGCTGAGGGATTTTTTTGACTATGTCAGCGATCAGGAAATTGCTAAA
>URXI01000083.1 GCA_900551775.1 uncultured Eubacterium sp.
GGCTTTTTTGCAACTTTTTTGCAAAAATGATGGGCCTGTAGCTCAACCGTTTCCGCCCTGTTTCCCGTACCAGCCCCCGCTCCGTTCGCATCCGCTGTTCAGGAAACTAAAAACGATCATTGTTTTTTGTTCTCCGCCCCTCGGGAAAGGCCGAAAAGATCTGGAAATGAATGATTCACATCCAAGCATATTGTACAAGACGGTTCGCATTCCCTTTGTGCAGTACTTCCAGTATCTACGCCGAAAGCATCTCAGCGGCATATATCCTGCTTTAGAAAATCTCTATTTCGTCCTGGAACAACACCTCAATATGATCATAAGTAAAGATATTCACCCGCTCAATCCACTGACACAAAATCATCTTCCGGATCGAGAACTCCGCTTCCATCGCTTTGTCGTACAGCTTTTGCAGTTCATGATGGGTATCCACATGACTTTTCAACTGACGCAGCACTTCTTTGTCAATCCGCTCCGCTCGATAAGTGCTTTGTGCAGAGCATCTCTCACGGTGCTGAACCCGGTTGTAGCATTTATAGACGGGGATTTTCTCATTGTGCTCCATCACTCGATGAGTTTTTCGAACAGTTGATGCAAATATCCTTCCTCCACAACAGCCGCAGTAAACATTTCCCGATAACAGCGCTCTTCCCACCAGCTTTTTGGGAAGCTGCCCCTGTTTTCTCTGCTCCATTACTTGCTGTGCCGCCTGAAATGTTTCCGGTGAGATGATTTGCAATTCCGGGTTGAGCTGTGAACGAACCCCTCCTCTGCACATGACTCCGGTGAACAACTCTCGGTGTAAAAATGCGTTAATAGAGCTTGGATGGAACACTTCACCATTCCGGTCATAGATACCCTGTGCTGCAAGCTCTGTCGCAATTCTTCGTCCGCCATATCCGTACCGGATATAGTAGTCGAAGACTATACGGATGACCGCTGCTTCACCAGGTATGATTTGCAGATCATGCACATCACGTCCCCTGGGGTTGACCCGCCCCGTTTTGACAAGCCTATAACCATACGGTGCTCTTCCTCCACAGTAGAAGCCCTCACTGGTAAGCTGCTGCATCCGGGTCTTGGTCCGTTCGGAGATTTTCAAACTTTCACCGGAAGCCTGCCAATAGCGAATGTAATTGATCAGCTTGTCGGCATGGCTCTCAAATCTCTGCGGTCCCTCTCGGGCACTCCAAATCTCAATTCCCAGCATGGAGAGATCCTCTACAAAAAACGGAGTCTCCGAATCCCGTCGCCCCAATCGGTCAAACATAAAGACAAGAAGGATGTCAAACTTATGTTGTTTGGCATCCTTCTTGATTTGCTGCAGGACTCTGCGGTCTGCTGTGGGAATCTTGAATCCTGAGATTCCTTTCTCGTAGAACTCCTTAATGATTTTCCAGCCGCGGGCGGCGGCAAACTCCCGGCACGCCTGCCGCTGCATGGGAATGTCATCCTCGTGCAACTGCTGGACAGTGGATACCCGGTACAGGCAATAGACTCGATTCATTATGAATTCCTCCCTTAGATGTTTAGTTGACAAGGGAAGTATAGCAAGTATCGCTTTACATTTTCACTTAATTTGTGTATTACACTATTACAAATAATTTTATTTGTTATAGTGTTGAAATTAGCGTGTAGATATGTTATATTAGTTAAAAAGGAGGGTGGTTTCGTGTTTGTATCCGGTGGGAATGTACATGATCAAATTAAAGCTATGATTGTCGCACAAGGTTGGACAATTACTAAGGTTGTCTCGAAAATGAACGAAACTCGTCCCATAGACAAGCAAACCACCGTTCAAAATATTTCTAACAAACTTACTCGAGGTACCATAAAATTTTCAGAGGTAACGGAAATTGCAAAAATAGTCGGTTGTACCCTATTGTGGGAGCCAATTGACACAATGGAGGTAGCTCAAAAATGATTGAATATTCCGCTATTTTTGAACGCATTATCAAGCAATATACAGACGATGAGTTACAGCAGATTTGTAAAACTCTTAATAGGATATATAATATCTATGATTCCGAAGGATATCGATGGACACAACTTCAATATGTTTTAACTAAAACATCAGAAGCAGATATTTCTGCTTTGCGTAGATCCCAGCTATCCAATCAAGTAATAAACGATTTGATACTCAGGTTTTACCCTTGTGAAAGAGTGGTAAAATACTATCTAATAAAAAAACTGCGCACACTTTCAAATCAAATTGTTGCTTTTGAAATGTCTATCGGAAATAGCAGGATTGATCTATGTAGAATCAATGGTCATTCTTATGCCTATGAGATCAAAACATCTTATGACACTTTTGATAGATTAGATACGCAGATGGCCGATTATATGGATACGTTTGAAAAGGTTTACTTGGTTATTCCATTTGATCGCAAAGACGATGCTGCCTGCCATATCCCGGAGAATTGCGGAATAATTACTTATAGGATTTCGAAGAATGGAGAGTTGATTTTTCATTATTTAAGGAAAGCTAATACTAATATGTGTGATATTCGTAAATGTATTAGCAGTCTCTCAAGTGCAGATATTTCTCAATTTCTTAAGTTGCTTAAAATTCAAAATATACCAACACTAAAAGACGAAAAACTCTCTATGCTATTTTCTAAATCAAACCGGGCTTTGTGGAGCGCCTATAAGAAACTGTTAAAAATCAAATATGCGCCTAAATGGGATTATTTAATAAAACATTTTAGCGAAATTTTGCCAATAGATATGCAAAACTTTTTTTCAACTTCCCTCAATCCAAGCCTTGCATATTACACGACAACAAAAGAGGCGGGACAGTCATAGTAAACTGTCCCGCCTTCTTACGATTCATGTAATTCAAGCATCCATTTCATACATTGTATAAATATAGTGCAACATAGCGATCATTTTCCATTGTGCCTGATTTTTTCCGCTCTTTTCACCACTCAATATCTGAGAAATTTCATAGCATCCAGGGCATTTCTCGTGGTGTTCTTGGTCAAACTCCTCCCAATACTCAGAAGCAACAATCGAAGGCGCTATATACTCAGGGAATTCAGACAGCAAAGGTTTCCGCCCTTTAAATGCGACAAAAAAATTGTTCTCCTGTGAATAGTATATGCCAACTGGACTGATTGCACCTCCGGTTGTTGGCAATGCAGCACTAATTGTTGCATAATCCCCAAACCCATTGAAGCGAGACATATAAGATGTAGAATAAAGATCTTTTAATGCATTATCAATTTCGGCGATAGGTTCTTTATCTATCATCTTATTGTTTGCTAAATTTTCGGGGCGATGTGCTTTGATGGCTATGGATGTATACCCTATTTTCTTTTTGTGGTCTGAAATGGTTTTATAAATTGGTTTAAATACTGGACTCGTACATGAAGCAGTATCAATATCAAAGATAACAAAATCTTCTTGTCGAATGTGTGGAAGTAGTTGCTCAAAAATTGAATCAAATTCCTGTGGCTTTAACCGAAAGGCAACTCGTTGAAACTTTTCTTGAAAATAATCTTTATCCGCAAGTATTCGGGTCATTGATATATCCTCTGACATATAAGAAATCACAGGAATCACTTGATCAGAAAACCGTTCCAGTACTACTAATTCTTCATAGCAAAAGTCTGGTTGACGTATAATACGAGTAATATATTCTCGAATTGCATCAGATGTATTTCGAAGTTTTGATGATTTGTAGAAGTCAACTAAGACAGACATGTGAGGCGCATTTTCAAGTATATCGGCCAATTCTGTAAGAAAAGAATTTTTCATATTGCTGCGAGTCCGTTCTTGAACTAACTCTATCATCGGAATGACTGTATTATCAAAAACTCCCATCATACTAAGTTGCCTGAGAACACTGACCTCCACAGTCCGGTTTTTCATAACAGGGACATACATTTAAAATCACCTCCCAATGCTTATTGCTGGGCTTTCAAATCCACATAGCTTGCAACACCATCTAATCCAGGATACACAAAAGCTCGATTAATTCCGCACCAGTCGAGTTTATTCCTCATCTCATCAAAACAAGTATGTGAAATAACCATTTTGGTAATTGGGAGCCCCATTTCAGATAATGTAATATCTATTGGCTTAAGCGGATTTTTATGAACAGTGAACACTCCCTTTTGAGCAGATATTCGGGGGTTAATGTAGGATGGAGTATGTAAGACGATCTCATCAGGGGCAGAAAACAAATCATCAACATCACTACTATCACTAAAGGAATCCTTGTCAATGATATAAACTGCGGCATCAATATCTTTTCCACCTTCGACAGAAAAGTAGGCCGCAATTAGTGGGTTTTGTGTCCAATCCAAAAAACGGGTCGGAACACCATGATGTTGACCGATGGTCCATTGATCCCATGAGTTCATGTTGCGCAAATCAAGATAGGGTACTGACATATCTACAAAACGATGCATGGTTTGCTCTTCCAAGTCTTGAAGAGCATCCAACTGCTCCGCTTCGGTTCCTTTGAGTTTTGATGAATATACTTCACGTCCAATTTTGGGAATGAGTTTGTAGGATTTGTTATGGATTCCACGAAAAAGATTTTGCTCCGTACAATGGTTAGCGATATATGTCATGTACTCCATAAAGCCATGAATATATATTTCGTCCATATAACTCACTTCCAAAAAGAAATTATTGGTATAAGTGTATCATATAATTAATGGAAAGGCAAAAGTATTATTTTAGATGCCAATATATTTATACGACTATACGATGGATGCGAACTGCTTGCGGTAAAAATTTCTTAAAACCAGGCAAAAATGCGAACGACTCGATAGTCAACACAGAAACGAATTGTACATAACACAATACATCCATTTTGAATTCAATATTTGAGCATTTTAGAATCTATCATTCTATTTTCTCTCCAAATTTGTTAAAGAAATGCGAATCATCCGGGAGAGCGTACGGTTCGCATCCGTAAGGTCGTCGGTTCGATCCCGATTGGGTCCACCAAATGAATGACCCCACCCAATTTGAACAAACGCTTGTCGTTGTTCAGAACGGGTGGGGTCATTTTATGCCTGAACTCCTTGCATTGCAAGGGGTTCAGGCCTTTCTGTATTTCATGTCTTGTGTCACCTGAAAAATACAAACAGGGTAAAATCAAAACACAAAACGTGTAATCGACGAGATTCGAACCCCTGTTATGTCAGTAAGTTGCTCTCCTCATTTGCCGTTCATGAACAACTCTTCTACCTGACAAGGTGTTCGGTTTTTCAATGTGCGATGTGGCCGCTGTGTGTTGTAAAACTCGATATAAGATGCAAGGCATCGTTTGAAATCTGTTTCGGAAGTGTAGTCCTTCCTGTAAAGCTCCTCCTTTTTGAGTGTAGCGAAGAACGATTCAGCAACAGCGTTGTCATGAGGCCGCCCTGAATTGGAGAAAGATTGTACCACAGCGTGCTCATGTAGTAGCTGTTTGAATCGATGCGAGGTGTATTGAGCACCTCGGTCACTGTGAAAGATGAGTTTTGTTTCTGGGTTTCTTTGTGCCCATGCCATTTTGAAAGTAGATGTGATCAACTGGGTGCTGTTCTTTCTGGATACTTTGTATGCGACAATTTTGCGGGAAAACAAATCCAAAATCACACAGGTGTAAAGATAGAACTCCCCCAGCTTAAAACAAGTAACATCGCTGACCCAGATTTGGTTGGGCTTGTCCGCCTGAAACTGCTGCTGGAGGATGTTCCGTTTCTTTTCCGGTTCATGAAGTTTCATGTAGTCCTGTTTTGCAGTGCTGCGGATACTAGCTAGGCCCATCTCTCTCATCAGTTTTGCCACATATTCTGTGCTGACTTGATGGCCATGTTGGACAAGTATTGTGCGGATCTTTTCAGCACCCAGCACCTGGCGGTACTCATCAAATATCTTCTGAATCAGAATACGATATTCCTCCCGCCGCTTTTCGAACCAAGCGTTGCTCCGTTTATTTCGGAGAATGTGGTTATAGAAAGTCCCGCGGGGAACATTCAGAGCTTCACAAAGTGTATGGACATCATATTGGCCGTACAGTAATTCTAGCTCCGTCAGTCGCTCCTTCAACGGAGCATGGACGGTGCAGCCGACGGTTTGCAAAACGGCGACCATGTTTTCCAATTTAGAGACTTTGTGTAGAAGTGCATCATACTCTTTGACGGTGCAGGTGCGTCTTTCATCGGGAACCGCTGGGCAGTATAGTTTTGCCCAGCGATAGATCGTCCGTACGCAGACACTGTATTCTGCGCATAATTCCTGGATTGGCTTGCCCTGCCTGTACTGTGCGATGATATCGGTTTTCTCTTGATCTGTGTAGGTCATGATGTTTGCCCCTTTCTTGTAATATGCTACTAGTGTAGCATGTAGAAAAAGATTAACACGAAGAGAGGCCGCCTGCCCTGCTAACAATACTTGAGCCTGGTATTGACAAAGGAATTATTATAATCAGTCTATTTTATAAAAAGCAAACTTCAAGAACTGGTCAAGGAATTGGACTGACTGCTTTGGTGTCAGGGAGTGAAGTTGTGAACCTGCAAATCAAGGATATCATCAATGAAATACGCCCTGTTGTGATAAATAAAAAGCGTACAGAACTGGATGCCCGGCACGATATAGGCCGAGAAAACAAAGTCACGGAAATCATGGAACTCATTTCTACAAAAAATATCGACCTTATGGAGTATTTGGAATCCATGTTATATAGGGTGATTCAGCGAGTAAGCATGCTCTCCAAAGAAAAATTTTCATCCGATTCGTCTGTAGTTTTGAAATCACCCATCTCCTTACTAAGAAGCAGGCACAGAAAAATGTGGACAGCTTGGGTGCTGCCTGTGTCTCTCTGTGCCTGCTTTTTTGTTGAGAAGTGGAAAAATTGTGATATAATATAAAAATAAAAGAACATTAGATTGGCATGAGCTGAAAATGAATGCGAGATGAGAATATGTCATACACTGTAAAATCATCTGAAAGATTAAGGAAATCTGGTTCAGAGGCAGAAACCAAGGCATTGCTTTATTTAATGAATTTCAGACCCGATAGTGATGACATATACTACTTTGTTGTAGATTTCTTTAATGACTTAACTGGGATGGACAACATGGCATCCAGATTGTGGGATGTGCAATCAAAAGGCGCACATCATGTTAGTCCCAAAGCTATCGGGAAAGAACTTGTCACATTGTTCAAGAATTATATGAGCCCATTAACCTTTGAGGCATATATTCTATTTATTGGCAGTGTGACCGGATCTCTTCGCAAAGATTCTTCTCTTACAACTTTTGGGATTGAAAATGTAAAGGATGCAGCGATAGAACAGATTAAGTTAGGCTTACATGAAGAAGGTTCCGCAAAAGAATATATTGATAGCACCGACTTGACCGATGAGAACATTAATGGTTTCCTGAGAAAAGTGTTTTTTGTCATTGATGATGGTAAAAAACCAAGTGAATATGTAAAAGCAATTATAAGGCAACATCCGAATATTATTCCAGAAGAAAAAATACTTAACGCTATTTTTAATGAGATAAGAGATAAACAGGCAAGCAAAAAAAATATTTCTTCAGTCGAGGGGATTGTGATTGAAACGACTGATGAAGCGTTAAACTATTGCAGGCACTTAACTAATAATGAAATTCGTTTAATGACTTTACAGCGTATTATCAATAGAGATCCGCTGGGTCAAGGAATACCACCATCTTTTGTAAGTATCTATAATACTTGGCCACCAGAAAGGCAGAGGGAAATGCTCGAAGATTGCCAAGGTGCCTTATGTAGGGCATTATTCAATAAAAATGCGGCAGATGGTTTTTGGTATCTATTTGAGAATACATATCAACTGATTGTCGAACATCCAGATGACTCTGTGCAGTCTCTATTTACAAAAATTCAGGCAATACCTAATTGTATTGCTCGGTGTCCTGACTTTGACGCCCTATCACTTAAGTACTTTATCTCTGTAGTCAAGGATGGTGTTCAACAATGAAGATACGGAAAGTAGCTGTAGGAAATGCTGCTGAAGCATTTATTGAAGGAAATTTCACAAATGGTGTGAACATCATTTCGAGCGACGATAATAATAAGGGAAAGACGATTGTAATCCAATCAATGATGTATGCTTTAGGAAATGAACCAACATTCCCTACATCATTTGAATTTCAGAAGTATTATTACTATATCGAATTTGAAGAAGCTGGGATTATATTCAAACTTTGCCGATCTGGCGATGGATTTGTATTAAAGCGTGAATCTACTGTACTTATTTTTGATAATGTTTCTGAACTTAAAAGATATTGGAACAGGAATATATTTCCACTTCCGTCAATAGCAAAAAATCAACTTTTAAGGATTGTAGATCCAGTACTATATGTCCAGCTTTTCTTTATTGGACAAGATAAGAAGGACACGTCCAATATCGCCAATCACGGCTTCTATAATAAACAGGATTTTATCGATATGCTTTACGCATATGCTGGTTTAATTGGAGAGCAACTTCCACAAGAGAGGATTGATGAGATAAAGAGTCATATAATAACTCTTTCTGACGAGAAAAAGCTATTGCTACAACAACATAAAATACTTAAATCGAAAAAAACACCTGTTTCATATCTTAGCGCGGAGAGTGACCGCCTCGCATTTGGTAAAAAAATAGAGAGTCTTGAAAGAGTCCAAAATAAAATTGCGGAATTACGGAAGGCTCGTAATAGTGTATCTACTCGTAAGAGTAAATGGGAGCATACGATTAACGAACTTCGCTCTTTAAATCGCACAATATCGTGTGGAGAATTACGATGCATGGATTGCAACTCTACAAATATCTCGTTTAGTACTGGAGAGTCAGTTCAAACATCCTACTCGTTTGATGTGTCTACAGTTGAAATGCGAAATGAAATCATTCATTCTATTTCAGAAAAAATTTCTGCTTATAGCGAAGAAATTGAACGGCTTTCTGCAGAAATAATTATAGAGCAAGAACGTTTGCAATCTTTAATGGATGATGAAAGCGTCTCTCTTGAATCTATTGTCGCTTACAAGAAAGATATTTTTTCGGCTTCAGATGCAGAAGCCAGAATTAAAGAGATAGACATGGAAGTCGCTACATTAAAGAGTCAACTGTTAGCCAGTGAAAATGCATCGATTGAAACGCAAGAGCAAAGAGTAGCTTTGTTATCAGCAATTATAGGCAAAATGAATGAACTTTACCATCAGATTGATCCGGATGGTAATATAATATATTCAAGCTTATTTACTCAGCGAAATGAGGTGTATTCTGGAAGCGAGGCGACTATTTTTCATGTGGTGAAATTGTTTGCCTTACAATTTGTGTTGCGGCACAGTTTCCCAATAGTAATTGACTCCTTCCGAGCAGAAGACTTATCGACTGGAAAAGAAAATACGGTGCTTGAAATCTCAAAATCAATTGATAAGCAAGTAATACTGACAACAACATTAAAGCATGAAGAGATAGGAAAATATGACGACCTTCCAGATGTGAATCATATAAATTATCAATCTCATACTCCAAGCAAGATCCTTGATGGTGCTTTTGTAGAATCCTTTGTTGCATTGTTGAATGACCTTTCGATTGAGATTTAAATGGGGTATAAAAAGTATTGACTCACTATATTAGATCGCCCCTTGCGCTAGCTTTTCATATCATATTATTTTTGGGGGAAAAGGTGACTACGCCTCACTTCCACACCGGCCCCGCTACGCTAGGCCCTAGTTTGGAGTTGGTGCAGACTGCATCTTTTTTGTCTACACATTCCATTGTAGACAAAGCCTGCGTTTAACGATAGTTATACGCAGGTTTTGTTTTTACTTGGCGATATAGCACAAAATGGCGAGATACAAATTAGTTATAATTACATATCACATGTGTCAACAAGCAGGTTTAAGGAAAAGGTATCTTCCTTAAACCTGCTTTTATTTATGTTTTAAAAAGTGAGGCAACTATGAAACTTCCATATGGCTATGTTTTGATTGGCAAGGAAATCGTTATTCATGAAGAAAAGGCGGATGTTGTCCGTAGCATTTTTGATGATTACCTTGCCGGAGCCAGCTTAGGCAAGATTGTTGATCTGCTTTTCAAAAAAGGGGTGGTTTCTCCAACTGGAAAAGTAAAATGGACGAGGGCGGCCGTGGATAAACTTCTGGCGAACAAAAAATATATCCCCCTGGTTGGTATTAAGATATACATGGATACTCAGTTTGAGAAAGCTCGACGTTGCAATGTAGACTATGATAAAGCCGGGTATCCACGAAAGGCAGTCAGGTATCAGTCTCCAGTTTTTGATACAAAATGAGACTATACAGAACCCATTTCTCTTGTTATACTAAATAAAAAGGAGAATGGGCCATGAACGAGAATGAACTACATGAGCGATACATACGCTTGGCATTTCAATATGAGTCTGCCATTGATGCCCTTCTGACAAAAGGATTGGTCGATATAGAAGCGGCCGACGCCGCAAAAGAGAGATTCTATGATACATTGAATGAGGAAAAGCTGCGGACCACACAAAAAATCAGGGACTATCATGAGACCATCAGCCTGTATATGAGGATGCTGGCCTATGATGGCATGGTCTCCCTGACAGAATTGGCAAGGCAGTATTCCGATGAGTCGCCGGGATATGTAATCCAAAGCTGGATGCGCAGCCGCAACACATTAGAGTTTCTCCGCCAATGGGAAAATGACATGAATGAAGGTTTTGATGATAGGGCCTGTGAGGAACTGATTCATCAGGGACATACGACATCACTGACCATTACACCATCTCTGTGGATTCGAAAGACTCACGCTGTTGGGATACAGGTAAAGCAAGGTAAAGGTGGAGGCGTGAGTGCTTACCCTGAAATTGCTGCAGGCTTCCAGCTATGGATAGATCCGAAGGTTCGGTTGGCAATCGTTAGGAAACATATGTAAAACAGAAATTGATTAAAGTGCATGAGTGGATGGAGAATGGTATGTTTCGTATCAAACCAGTTTACTCCTTCCACCTGCTTATGAGTATGGGTACGATTTGCTTCTTTTCCACAATGCACTTTTCTTAAGCAGTGAGTATTCGATTGCCCGGTATGCATATCCGCAGGATTACTGAGGCGTGAAATATGGGTAATATCTCTGAATTAGAACGGCGTATTTCCATTCGCATTATACTGGAAGACGCTGAGATAATTTTCGCGCTACTATCAAGTGAACAAGATATTAGAGTATCACATAAAAGGAACGTCTCAAATACTAAAAGCTGATACATTACTTATTTGTTAATTATGGAGGGAGCAGCTGCTCCATCTACCAATGTGAAAGAAATCATTACAAAACGATTTTAAACAACTAAATTTGGAAATCTCAGTATGTGCCAGAGTTTGACAGATAGTTTAGTGGAGTGGTGTTGAATATGAGATTTGAAGTAGTTCAACGAGGACAAATCGAACGTGTTTTTACAAAAAATGTGATATACCTCCACAAAGACGGTTGGAATGACTGGTTTAAATATGAGACGATGTTTTATCTTTCCTATTCTGATGAAAAAGGGAATACAGTGGAGTTGGGGAGCATTAAGATCGGTCAGATAGGAATGGAGCAGAGGACCCCTGATTTGCCGAAAACTTTTGAAACGTTAACCGATTCGTTTTTTACACTGGGGCAAAGTGAAGATTATTATGAAAATGTCAAAAAACTGGAACACGGAGAACTACGAGAGGATATTTTAACTGCGTTAAGAGATATTGCGTATAATCTGACAATTTTTGAGGCAGTGAAACAGGAAAATGTCACGCGTGAATCTCTTATGCGCGATCTTGGCTCCAGAATCATCAGGGAACAATTTCATCGAATCGCTAACGGGGGCGCGAAATTGACCCCTTTTGATATATCCTACAAGCTCCCAGGTCAGGTCGGAACCGATTACCAACTGGAGTTTCATGTAGTCCCGGATTCCAACCCACCGACTAACATCCATGTATTGATTGGGAGAAACGGCGTCGGAAAGACCCATATGCTTACGTCAATGATACGTTGCCTTTCAACAGGCAACCAGGATGGGCAATATGGAAAATTCAGCTTTGAGCATCGCACAAAATTTTCAAATTTTGTATGTGTAGCTTTTAGCCCGTTTGATACCTACCCAATGCCGGATGACATAGAAGAGGATGAATATAGTGGAAAATACACATACATTGGTTTAGGCAGCGGGCAGGAGATACGGATGCAGCGGCTGGAGGAGCAGTTTATTGCGGCGCTGCGGTCATGTAATAAATATAAAGAAAAGCGCACATTATGGATTGCTACTATGACGCTACTGAACTCAGACCCCATTTTTGCGAACAATGGTGCCTCCGCGCTGCTGTCTCCACAAGGAACAGAGGAAGGTGAACTGGTTGTCTCTGCGCAAGAGCTATTTAGCCGTCTAAGCTCTGGCCATAAGGTGATTTTGCTGACCTTGACCTGTCTGGTAGCGATTACGATGGAACGCACTCTTGTGCTCATGGATGAGCCGGAAAATCATCTGCACCCACCGTTGCTCTCTGCATTTGTTCGGGCGTTATCTGCGTTGCTGATTCAAAAAAACGGACTGGCTATTATTTCTACGCACTCGCCTGTTATTTTGCAGGAAGTACCTAAAAACTGCATCTGGCAGCTTTACAGAAACAACACAATACTGCGTGCGGTACGACCAGAGCGAGAAACATTCGGTGAGAATGTTGGAGTCCTCATAAACGATGTCTTTGGGCTTGAAGTGACCCATTCTGGCTTTCATGGTATGTTACTTCAGATGGTTGAAGCGGGCTTAACATACGAGGAAATATTAAATAAATTCGATTTTCGGGTCGGTATGGAAGCGAGATCGATTTTGCGCATCCTGCTTGCAAATAGAGAGTATGGAGGTACCGAATGAGAAAACTGAACGCTCCCGGCGATTCGGTTCAAGATGTATTTTCGACGTGTATTGAAAGCTATCGGGATGCCGCGTTAAAAAACCGGCTCAGATCGATAGTTCCTGTTCTCTCTGATGAGGCATCGCGCTTTGAAGACTGTGTATTAACATCAAAGACCCATACTATTCCAACGGCGGACAATGTAGGCGGGGTGGTTAGCAAGGCTGAGATGTTGGACATTTATGAATCCAAGTTTGTAAAGGGGACTGGCCGGCCATATTACGATAAATATATGTCGCTCCCCACGAATGGAAAATGTCCATTCTGTGGGATTGGCACTGTGAGCACGTTGGATCACTATTTGCCGAAATCCAAATATCCTGCACTGGCAATCACACCTAAAAATATGATCCCGGCCTGTCGGGACTGTAATTTGGGAAAGAAAAGGACATTTTCTCCTCAGAACTCAGAGGAGGAACCGTTACATCCGTATTTTGACGATGTTGAACAGGATATCTGGCTGTCCGTGAGATTTGAAGTTGCGGGCAAAGAGTTAGTTCCTACCTATTTTGTGCGGAAACCTGTAGCGTGGAACGACTTGCTGTTCAGGCGGGTTGAGAATCATATGGTTTTATATAATCTATACACATCCTACGCAGTGCATGCCGCCGAAGAAATTACAGGCCGATCGGGTATATGGCATGTCTTTCTCGATAGATGTGGTGAAGATTTCCTTGCGGCATCCTTTCATGACGAGGCGGTTAGCAGGGAACAGTTGTTCTTAAATTCATGGCAGTCCGCACTTTACCGCGGATTGGAGGAGCATATTGATTTTGTAACCCAATGGCTGCGATTATGAACACCCCC
>URXI01000084.1 GCA_900551775.1 uncultured Eubacterium sp.
ACGCTCATATCATGAGTGATAAACATATAGGTAAGGCTGAGTTCTTCCTGCAGGTCCATAAGCAGATTAAGAATCTGTGCCTGAATAGATACGTCCAAAGCCGAAACCGGTTCATCGCAAACGATGAATTTGGGATCTACAGACAAAGTGCGGGCAATTCCCACGCGCTGGCGACGGCCGCCATCCAGTTCATGCGGATAGGCGTTTTCCAGCCGCTGCGCCAGACCTACGGAATCCATAAGTTGAAGAGCCTTTCCATATGCCTCCCTCTTAGTTCTGCAGCATCTTGTAATAATCATCGGTTCCATGATGCTGTCCACTATAGTCATTCTCGGATCGAGGCTGGAATACGGATCCTGAAAGATGATGTTCATCTCACGCCTGAGAGTTTTCATCTCTTTCCGTCCCGCCTTGTAAATATCTTTGCCATTGAAAAGCAATTGTCCTCCTGTCGGTTCCACGAGTCTCAGAATCGTCCTCCCCAGAGTGCTCTTGCCGCAGCCCGATTCTCCGACTACGCCCAAGGTCCTCTTCTCTGGAATAGCGAAACTGATTCCGTCTACAGCGTGGAGCGCTTTTTTTCCATTGATGAAATATTTTTTAACATCAATCGCTTCAATCAATGGACGCTTATTTATCGTCTGCATCTGGTTCACCTCCACAATATCTGAAACAGCGGATCTGATGGCTGCCATCACTCCAAACGCCTGGTTTCTCTGTTTTACAACGCTCTGTACAATAAGCACATCTTGGAGAAAAGCTGCATCCCTTGGGCAAATCGGTCGGGTTTGGCATTGCTCCTGGAATTGGATGCAGCCGCTTTGAGGGTTCTTCCAGATTAGGAATGGACTTGAATAAGCCTTCCGTGTAAGGGTGATGCCTGCCCTCTTTCATCATATCGTAAACTGCAGCATGCTCTACGATTTCACCGGCATACATGACGGCTACATGGTCGCAGGTCTGCGCTACAACACCGAAATCATGGGTGATCATCAGCATAGCGGTTCCCAGCTTCCGCTTTAAATTCTTAATCAGTGCCAAAACTTGTGCTTGAATAGTCACATCCAGTGCAGTGGTCGGTTCATCTGCAATGAGCAGCTGCGGCTGACAGACCAGAGCCATGGCAATGATAACCCGTTGCTTCATCCCGCCCGAAAATTGATGTGGATAATCTTTCTTACGTTCTGGATGAATACCTACCATATTTAAAACTTTGTCCACTTCTTTTTCTAATTCCTCTTTGCTCACATTTTTTTCTGCGTGGAGTTCCAATGCCTCACTGATCTGTTCTCCTACGGTCATGACTGGATTCAGCGCAGTCATCGGATCTTGGAAAATCATCGAAATCTTATCACCACGGATAGCCTGCATTTCCAAATCTGTAGCCTTCATCAAATCTTTTCCGTCAAAGTGGACAGAACCACTCAGTATTTCTCCCACAGGTTTTGGTAACAGCTGCAGGATGGATAGCGCTGTCGTCGTCTTTCCGGCACCCGTCTCGCCGACTAAGCCGAGACTTTCGCCACGGTCTATAGATAATGAAATATCATTTACCGCATGCACCGTCTCTAAATCGGTCTTATATTGCGCCGTCAAATTATGAATTTCCAGTAGTTTCATACCTCGCCTCCTAGTTTTTCAGCTTCGGGTCCAAAGCGTCGCGAAGGCCATCGCCAATCAAATTGATAGACATAGCCGTAATTACAATGGTCAGGCCGGGAATGATCATCAAATAGGGCGCTTCCAGCAGATGATTTCTCGCATCGGACAAAATTGCACCCCACTCTGCAGTAGGCGGCTGTACACCAAATCCCAGGAACGACATGCTGGAAGCTGCAATCAGAGAACCTGCTACCATGCTCGTCGCCTGTACGATGATCACTCCCATGGCATTAGGCATAATATGCTTTAGGACAATTCGCAGGCCAGAACAGCCAAAGGCTCTGGCAGCTTCTATGTATTCGCTGTCAGACAGGTTCATGACCATAGATCTTACCAACCTGCAAATGCCAGGAATGCTGCCGATAGACAGCGCAATCAAAAGGTTCACGATGCCTTTGCCCAAGGTCGTCACGATAACCATGGTCAGCAGCATAGAAGGAATGCAGTAGAGAACGTCCAAAAGTCTCATCAGCACGCCGTCAAACCAGCCGCCGTAATATCCAGCCGCAGAGCCCAGAACGGCACCAATCGACATGACGATGACGACTACGATCAGTCCCATGGAAAGTGAAATTCTGCTGCCATGGACCATCCTGGCAAAGAGGTCACGACCCAGATGATCTGTCCCAAACCAATGTTCCCAACTTGGTGACTGAAGGAATTCACTTCCACTGATGGTCGTCGTTCCACTGATATCCACAATCAGATCAGCACAGACCGCCAGCACGATAAGGATACTGACAACGGCCAATCCGATCATCGCACTTTTATTTTTTTTGAAACGGCGCCATACTTCTTTGTATTGGCCTCTTCGTTTCTTTGGTGATGTGTTCGCATTCATAGATTCATACTCCTTTCTTCCCATCACTTAGTATACTTTGATCTGACTCGCGGATCAGAAAGTGCACTGATGATGTCAATTGCCAAGACAATCAAGCAGAATATTGCTGCCAGAAAGATGGTAGACGCCATAATCAGTGGAACATCTTTAGCCATGATGGCGTTCAGCGCAAGATTACCAAGGCCGGGAAGAGAGAAAACGTTTTCAATCAGAACCGTGCCGCCTAGTACCGCACCGAAGGTAATTCCAATTGTATTAATCAGCGGCAACGTTACATTGCGGAAAGCATGATTCCAAATCACTCTGCGCTCCGGTGCCCCTTTGGCACGTGCAGTTCTGACATAATCCTCACGAATCGCTTCAAGCATGATCGTTCTCGTCTGACGCATCAGACCTCCACTGCCAGTGACGCCAAATACGATGACCGGCAGAACATAACCAGTCCATGTCATTACGCCGCTGGAAGGAAACCACCCTAATTTTAAGGAAAAGACATAGATTGCCAGGAGACCGAACCAGAATCCAGGCATTGCACTGACAACCATCGCACTGATTCTGACTACATTATCTGTCATGCTATACTGCTTTACAGCTGATAACACACCTAGAGGAATCCCGATCAAAGCGTACAGCAAGGTTCCAAAAACAGCCAGCTTCAGCGTATATGGAAAATTCTTCATTACTTCTGTCATCACCGGCTGATTGGACTGCCACGATGTGCCGAAGTCAAAATCTGTCAAAATGCTTGCTATATAATCGGCTAATTTTTGTAAAAAAGGTATATCATATCCAAGCTCATGATTCAACTTATCGATTGCTGCTTGTGATGCGGTGCTGCCGAGTATAGAAGTCGCAGGATCCCCCGGCACAAAATTGGCCATTGAAAATACCACGATAATCACCCCCAAAAGAATGGGAATGGTCAAAAGCAATCGTTTAATGATATAACGATGCATACCCTTATCTCCTTTCGAAACATATTGTCCATGGCGATTTTTCAATTACCACGTCATTCATTTCCATTATTCACTGAAATATATCTTAAAATATCTTTTAATATATTTCTTATAATATTACTCGTGAGAAGTTCAATTGTCAAGACCGTTTTATGCCGATTTTACAATTTTTCAAATTTTCTTTTAATGGCTGGTCGTTTGAGATCACTAAACTTCAATTGATTTTGAATGCCTATTGACAAGAAAAGATTGTGGACGTAAAATACTATCAAATATATTAATAAATATATCATTCTGTTTTTTTGATGATGAAGCAAGGAGGCCTCTACTTGGATATAATGAAAGCATACCAAAATGCGCTTAAAATCTATCACGCCGGCTGTCAGAAAAGCGTTCTCAATGAATTGATTGATGTCAACTGGTGCAAGGGATCGGAAGACTGCTGGTTCTCCATCGATGTTGAAAAAGACGATCATTCCATCGGCACGCAATATAAGAGATACCTCTGTGCCTCAAAAGAAATTATCGACTTATTTAGCTGCGATATGGCGATGACCATCTTGGAAGTAGATGATGTACGCCGTACGATCTACGCCCGCACAGCTGAACTGGGCGAAGTTCTCTACCATACAGATACAGATCGATTAACTCCGTTACGATTTCCCCTGTTCAGCGGCGGGGCAAATACTGCCCCTGACAAGAAGTATTCCCTTCTATTTCAAAATCACAATCTGCTGTTACGGAATAACTGCAGCGGAGCAAGCCTTCAGATTACCAAGGATGGTTCAGAGCATTTGGAATACGGCAGGCTCAATCCCACAGATTATGGAAAACAGCTGACAGGACAACCATCCATAATCACGCCATCGGCCTCCTGGTCCCCGAACAGTCACTACTTCCTGACCTATCGCAGTGATACCAGGCAGATGCGGTCCATGCCATTCATCCAATCCGATCCATATGATGACAGACATTTTCCCAAGGCGACCGTGGTTCCTTATCCTATTCCCGGAGATGAAGCCGAGTACGGAGGAACGCTCTATGCCGGCGACATAAAGGAGCCCTTTCTTCGCCAGGTGACTTTAGATGGGCAGCCCTTTCGCCTCAGCTTTTCCTCCATGTTCCAATTGCGGCCAAAATGGAGCGAAGACGGCGACAGCGCCTGCATCATGCATGCTGACTCCCTGGGTAAAGTATTTTCTTGTATCATCGTGGACCTCAAAGAAGCAACAGCCCGACGGATCTTCACTGAGGAATATGATACCTTTGGGTTTGCCGACCAGTATGATGAGGCCACTTATCACGGCTGCTCTGAGTTTTCTCTATTTTATTCTGCTGATACGCAGGAAATCATCTGGCGCTCAGAAAAGGAAGGACGTTCTGCCTTTTATCTCTGTGACGCCATGTCCGGCCAGTTAAAACGGCGATTGACAAGTTTATCCATGACTGCACGTACGATCAAACATGTGGATATTAGGAATCGCAAATTCTATTATACTGCCTCTGGAGAAAAAGAAGGTGTCGATCCCTATTATCAATTTCTCTATCAAACAGATATGGATACTTTGGAAACCACATGTCTGTCAGAAGAAAATGCAGAGCATTTAGTCAGCTTTGCGCCCTGCGGAAAATATTATCTGGATACCTTTTCTACTGTACAGATTCCGCCAAAAACAGTAATCAGAAGTTGTAATTGCAAAGACTTGTTACACGTTGCCGATGCAGACATCAATCGAATTCTCAAAGCCGGTTTCCGCTTTCCGGAACCATTTGAAGTCCTGGCCCGGGATGGAAAAACAAAGATTTACGGCATTCTCGTAAAACCGGAAGCTTTCGATCCTTCAAAGAAATATCCGGTTATCGACTACATCTACGGCGGCAGCCATATCAATGTGCCAAAGGCCTTTGCTTTTTCGGACAACAACATTACGGATCCCCTCTGCGGTCTGGAGTCACATGCCCAACTGGGTTTTGTCGGTGTGATCGTCGATGGACTTGCCACACCGCTTCGGACCAAAGAAATGCACGACTATGTCTACGGCGCCATGGGAGAATGCTGTGGTCTGACTGACCACGTCACAGCAATCCGCCAGCTGGCAGAGCGCTATTCATGGATTGACGCAGACCGTGTAGGAATCTGGGGGTTTTCAGGTGGTGGTTATGCTGCTGCCCGGGCAATGCTGCAATTTCCTGATTTCTATAAAGTCGGCGTGTCCGTCTGTGGCTGTCACGATCCCGGTATACAGCGATCAGATTACTCCCAGCGCTGGATGGGGCAGTATGATGCTGAAAAATATGAATCACAATCCAATGCAGCTTTAGCAAAACAGCTCTCGGGAAAGCTGTTATTGATGCAAGGTGATATGGACGTCAACGTGCATATGGCACATACTTTGCGTCTCATCTCAGCACTGATACAGGAAAACAAAGACTTTGATCTTTTGATTTATCCCAACGGAGGGCATATTCTGGCATTTAAGCCTTATTCGATCCGTCGCCGCTGGGACTACTTCGTGCAGCATCTTTTAGGCGAAACACCGCCCAAAGAAATCAATATGAATCTAAAAATGGAGGAAGAAATAGATGTTGAGAACTAACAAAGAAAAACTTCCCGTCGTTGCCGTACAGGGGCAGGTCTGGCCATGCCGCTTTGCTCCGCCCGGAAAGCTGTCCCCCGAAGGTAAAATTTACTGCTTACAGGGAACTGGCGGCATCACTTATAATGCAGCCATTGGAGACTGCTGCATGGGATGGGCTGCTGATCATTTGGAGCCTGGAGTTACTGCCAAGCATCCCGATAATCTGATCAACAATGCCTTTGTAACTTTTTCCTGCATCGGCAATATTGCCGAAATCAAAAGCGGTGATGCCAAGGGTGAGAAGGGTTTTGTAACGGGAAAGCATGGCGGCGTAGAACATTTGCTGATTTATTTCCCTCAGGAAACCCTGAAAAAGCTCAGCGTTGACGACCAGATTATGGTCTACGCAACCGGTCAGGGACTTACTTTTCCAGATTACCCAGGCATTGAATTACGCAGTGTCTCCCCTTCCCTGCTTGCAAAGCTGCATATTCGTGAAGAAAAAAATCGTCTTCTCATCGGCGTGTCAAAAATCATTCCCGGGGAACTGCTCGGCTCCGGCATCGGCGCAAATACCACTTCTACCGGAGATTACGATGTAAATATGCATGATCGAGAAGCGGTTTTACATTATGGTTTAGAGAATCTGCGATTCGGAGATCTTGTGGCTGTTACCAACTCTGATCCCCGTTTTGGGCGAGAATACCGCCAAGGCGCAATCACCATCGGGGTAGTTATTCATGGCGACTGCGTTGCTGCCGGACATGGTCCGGGAATTACAACATTGATGAGCTGTAAAGAACCCATAATAGAGCCTTTTCTCGATTCAACGTCGAATTTAGCTGATTTTTTTCTATAGAAAAAGGATGCTGCTGCCAGTTACGACAGCGGCATCCTTTTAAGTTCTCCTTATATTCTCTCCAGCCCCGCCTCTTCCGACTGCTGCAGCATGTTTTCTGCATGCTGTGGATTGATATCCTCGCGTAAAGCGGCTAGGGCCCCATTTTCATCCCGCTTCATAATACAATCGACCATTTCTTTATGCCAGCGGTTGTTGGGTCTCACATCTTCCGTAAATCTTCTGAACATAGATGGGCGGGCATCAGCATTGACCATCTGGACGATAGTATTCTGCAGATAACTATTCTTGGTGATCTCCCCCAGCTTGGTGTGGAACGCCGTATTCACATCGTGGTACTGGATAAAAGAATCCGTTGGCCTGCTGATAATTTCATACAGCTGCATGATTTCCTCGTCTGTAGCCTTTTCAATGATCATTTTGACCGCTCCAGCTTCCAGAAGGAGCCTTACTTGTGAAATATCTACAAAATCCTTCATTGTGAGCGCTTTGATAAAGTAGCCACTGGAAGGATAGCGGACAATATATCCTTCAAAGCACAGACGATTGAGAGCCTCTCTCGCCGGAGTCTTGCTGACACCGTATTTCTCTGCAACTGCCATCTCAGTAATCATTTCATTAACACCATATTGCAGGCTCAAAATCTGCCGTTTCATATCCTCATAAATCTTATCTACTAATGATTCTTTCATGTTTGCTCCTTCCACGGATTATTTAAAATAATATTTTTAAATATATCTATAATAATATCTTTTTGACAATTAGATGTCAATGCCTTCTAGAAAAATTAAATATTGCCCCAAAAATAACCGCCTAAATTGATTCACTCCTTTATTATGAACATCCTTATACTCTCCATGGCAAATCACTTTTTCTATTGACAAATAGATTCTCTCAGGCTATTATTTAAATATACTGAAAAATATATCTTAAAATATCGCTCTTAATATATCTATAATAATTAGAAAAAAGAGAGGTATGCATTTATGAATTGGCAAACTGCACTCCGAAAAGAATTTCCAGTTACCAGCCGTTGTATCTATTTGGATGCTGCTTATGATTGTGGCGGCTGCAGGATAGGAAAATCCGCTGCCGCCCGCTATTTTGATGATTGGGCCGTTGCAGCATCTACCGCACAACGCGGTGGTCCCGGCAGAGAGATTTTCTTTCGTGTTGCCGAAGAAACCCGCGCACAGATTTCTACCCTGCTTTGCGGTGTGGAAACAAAAAATATTTCTTTCACTAAAAATACCAACGAAGGGTTCAATTCCATCCTAAACGGATTTGATTTCAAGGAAGGCGATAATATTGTCACCTTTCGAAAAGAGTATCCGTCTATTGTCATGCCCTGTGTCAAAGCAGCTGAGACGAAAGGGATTGAATGCAGATTGATTTCACAGTCCGAAAAGGCGCTCCCCTCTGTCGATACAATCTGGGATTCTGTGGATGAGCATACTGTCATGATTTTGATCAGCCATGTGCGCTCTGAAACAGGTTACAAAATCGACCTTCAGGAGTTGGGACATCGTTGCCGTGAAAATGGCATTTTTCTCATCGTCGATGCAGTACAGAGCATGGGAGTGGAAGCACTCCCTGTAGAAGAATGGGGAATCAGCGCTGTCAGCGCCGCTACTTATAAAAACTTAGGCGGTTTCATCAGCGTAGGATTCATTTACATCTGTGATGAACTTCTGAGGCACATTCAGCCGACCTATGTTTCTCATAATTTCCAACTTTCTTTGGACTTATCTGAAGAAAAACCCGTCATCCGCTGCAGCGATCCCCTAAACGCCAGCAAGCTGGATAATTGCTCATCCGATTATCTGGGAATCTATGTCATGCACGATGCGCTGGAACAAATCAATAAAATCGGGATAGAGAATATCCGTAAACATGTCTCTGAGCTATTCGGTATTTTATATGCCGGACTCAAAAACCTGGGTTATTCTATTATTACACCGGAAGATGCCAATCGTCACTGTGCTTCTGTTGCTTTAGATTCCCCTAATTCCAAAGAGATCGTGCAATATTTTTACGATAATGGTGTTATTATCAGCGGCAGCCGTATCGCCCGCTTTTCACTGGCTGCCTTTAACAATCGGGATGATGTGGAGAAAACACTGGAAATCGCGGCTCGTTGTCCCTATCGCTAATCAGAAACAGGAGGCTGAGGATGAATAAAAACAACACACGTGCACAAATTCATATGAAAAACGGTGGAATCATGACACTGAATTTATTCTATGAGATTGCGCCCATCACGGTATCTAACTTTGTCGGGCTCTGCAAAGACGGATTTTACGACGGGCTCACCTTCCACCGAATTGTCAGAGATTTTATGATCCAGGGGGGTGCAAAGAATGGATGCTGTGAAGGAAATGCTCCGGGATTTGGCATCAAGGGGGAGTTTGCTGAAAATGGCGTGGATAACCACCTAACGCACGCTCGCGGCGTCATCTCCATGGCGCGATCTAAAGAGCCGGACTCTGCGTCTACACAGTTTTTCATCCTACATAAAGATACGCCTCGTCTAGATGGAAAATACGCCGCCTTTGGCAAACTGGCTGATGAAGCGAGCTTTGCAGTATTAGACAAGCTCGCTTTGACACCGGCAGGTCCGCCTGAAGAGGACAGCAGACCGCAAACACCCCAAATCATTGAGAAGATCACCATCGAAAACGCAGAGCATATTCCTCTGCCAATTCGTATTCCAACAACTCCGGAGGTTCCCATGAAAGAGCATATCAAAAGACTCATTGATCTATTAAAGAAAAATAACATCGATGCTTTTCTAGCATGCAAACCAGTAAATACCCGCTATCTCTCCGGATTCCGCAGTCAATCCAGGGTCGATGGTCATGCGGTCATCGATCAGAACGGCTTGCACTTTTTTGCCAATCACCTCAACGCAGAGCAGGCAAAAGCAGAGGTTGTGGGAGCTAGTGATCTTACCGTTATGGAGTATCAGGCATCTTTGGGAAAATACATCGCAGACAATCACTACAAGGCTGCTGCAATTGAAGAAAATTTCCTGACCGTTGAAGAGCTAGATAAGTTAAAAAAAGATATGCCAAAGACCAACTTTGTCTATGGCAGCAGCCTGCTTAACGAATTGCGGCACATCAAAACGCCCGAACAGATCCAGGGATTCCATAAAGCCTGCCACATCACCGACGAAATCTTTACCGGCCTTTTAGCTTTCATCAAATCCGGCGTTACAGAAAATGAAATTGAAAGCTTTGTCCTTCAGGAGACAAAACGGCTCGGCGCAGAAGGACCTTATTTCACACCAATTGTCGTATCTGGAACCAGGTCATCCCAACCCCACGGCGCACCCACTGATAAAGTGGTGGAAGATGGTGACTTTGTCACAGTGGATATGGGGGTTATCGCAGACGGCTATGCCAGCGATTTCACTCGCACTGTAGTCGTAGGTCGTGCATCCTCCAAACAGCGTGAAATCTACGAGACAGTCCGCAAAGCGCAGCAAAAGGCGATAGAAGAAATTCGTCCAGGCATGATGAGTGATGAAGCGGACATGATTGCACGCAAGGTCATCATAGATGCCGGTTACGGAGAGTATTTTCCTCATAGCCTCGGACACGGTATCGACGATGGTGTCCGCCTCTCTCAGGTACCGGAGCACCGGTTCCGGCTCGAGGAAGACATGATTTTTACAGTGGAGCCTGGCATCTATATCAACGGGTTTGGCGGCGTACGTATCGAGGATACCGTGCTTCTCACCAAAAACGGCTGTATGCCGTTTTATAAATCCAGCAAAGAACTCATAGAAATCATTTGAGAAGGAGGCACGCAAAGTGAAACAAAAAGAAATAGAAGCAGCTTTAGAAGCATTAGACATTAGACTGCCAGATGATATTGCGCCTAAGGGCAATTATGCACTAGTCAAGGAGGCCAACGGTCTCTATTATCTATCTGGCTGTGGTCCATTTCTCCATGGGGAAATGCAATATCTAGGCAAAGTCGGTGCAGAACTGACAGCGGAGGAAGCCTATCAAGCCGCCAGGCTTACCGCCGTCAATATTCTGGGCATTATTGCCAATCATGTCGCACCCCTTTCCCAAGTCAGAATGATCAAAATGCTGGCCTTTGTAGCAAGTGCACCGAATTTTTATAATCAACCAGCTGTCGTCGATGGGGCGACGGATCTCCTCTTTCAGATCATGGGTGAAGACGCACTTCCCGCCAGGTCCGCTGTTGCAGTTCCACAGCTTCCCTTCAACTCTTCTATTGAGATTGAAGTCATCGTGCAGAAAACAGACTGATTTATCGCAGTCCTAAAATGCCTCGTGCTTCATCTGGTGTTGCGATGGTCTTGCCCACTTCCGCAGCCAGCCGCTTTACCCGCTCCACGAACAGCTGGTTGGAAGCAGCCAGCTGTCCCGCGTTATAATAGACGTTGTCTTCCAGGCCGACTCTCACATTGCCGCCCAGAGCAAGGGCAGCCATCATGACTTCGTTTGCCCCTCTGCCGATGCCAAAGGCGCTCCAGGTGCATTTTTCCGGCAGATGGTTGACCAGATAGACCAGATTTTCTGTCGTCGCTTCCATGCCGCCAGGCGCGCCAAGGCAGAGCTGGAAGTGGGCGGGTTCTTCGATGATGCCCTGCTTGATATAATACTTGGCCGTATTGAGCATGCCGATGTCGAAAACTTCGATTTCCGGTTTCACTCCTGCGGCAATCATCTCTCTGCCGCAGAGCTCGAGGAATTTTGGTTCGTTCATGAATACCACGCTGTTGAGCCAGTTCATGGTTCCCGCATCAAAAGAGGCCAGTTCCGGCTTCAGCTCTTTGAAGGGTCTGATTCGTTCTTCCCAAGTAAAGCCCTGTCCGCCTGACGAAGTCAGATTGAGGATCACCGGGCAATTCGCCTCTCGAATCAGCCCCACTGCCTCCTCAAACTTGTCAAAGCGCATGCTGGCGCTGTCGTCATCATCTCTCACATGGATATGTACCGCCGACGCTCCCGCCTCATAACAGGCCAATGCCGACTTTGCAATTTCAGCAGGCTGGGTCGGCAATCCCGGATTGTCTGACTTTGTCGTCGCCGCCCCTGTCAATGCGGCTGTGACAATTACTTTTTTCTTATCGTTTAACCTTCTTGTCTCAAACATCTTCTCTCTCCTCACATAAAATCAATTCCAGGGGCGGCAGGCCGGTATCTCGTTTTCCGCAGCCATATCCCCGTTTCAAAACATTACCTCGTATATCCTTCCATCCAAAGCTGTCTGCAATTCCCGCCAGAATAGAAGCGCCGGTCGGCGTCAAAACCTCCTGAGGAATCTCCGATCTGTAATGTGGAATCTCAGCGTCTTTCAAAATCTGTTTTACCGCCGGCGCAGGGACCGGCAGGGTTCCGCAGGCACATTTCACTTTTCCGTAGCCGGTTGGGACTTGCTTTGCCGCCACTTCATCAGCATTCAGATAATCACAGCAAATCGCCGTGCCGACGATATCCACGATGGAATCCACCGCCCCGGCTTCGTGAAACTGGACCTTGTCAATTGGCACTTCGTGTACCTTTGCTTCCGCTTTGGCTTTGATGTCAAAAATCCTCCTGCTCAGAACTTTCACATTATTGCCCAATGCGCTGTTGTTTATTATATCTACAATCTGCCTGTAATTGCGATAAACACCGCTATAGGGCGCTTTATGCAAATTCGTCCCGTCCTTCAGTATCACATCTACATCAGTAACCGATTTTTTTCCGATCATTTTTTCTTTGATAGAAAGTTCAAATTCGTCAAGACGCAGCCGAGCCAGTTTCTCCTTGAGATGGTCAGCCGGCACGCCCATGTTGATAAAAGCGCCCAGCATCATATCTCCGCTGAGGCCCGACCCGCAGTTGATGTATAACTTTTTCATAATGCCTCCCCTTTCCACGATCAGCTTACACATATTATCTAACGCAAAAATTATGCCACATCAAAATCGCTGAAAACTGGGCGATTCATCTGTCTTCTCCGTTGCAGGGAAAAAATGGTGTTGCAAAATTACAACAAATTCTTTCAAATGCCGTCTGCATTTGATATACTGGTAGTAATAGCGAGGAGGAAGATTTATGGATCAGGTTTTAGCAATACAGAAAGTAAAGGAAAAAATACGGAAAGTCTTGGACAGCGGCCAATACCGAGACGAGGAGAAAATGGCTGGTTTTTTGCAGGAAATCGACCACGACTTAGAAGTGTTTCTTGCCAAAGGCATCGATTTCAAAATCGTGGTAGACGCGCTGGACGACAGCATTTTCATCACAGATAAGGAGGGCACCTGTCTCTACGTCAACCCTGCCCATCAGCGCAACACGGAGATTTTGCCAGAAGAAGTCCTCGGACGGAAGGTGTCCGATATCACAGCCGAGGGCAAGCTCTTTACTGGCGGCGCCACCATGGATGTCATCGAAACCCAAAAGAAAATCTTTCGTCTTTCCACTGTAAATAAGACCAATCCGCCCAGCGTGGGATATGCCGTGGGCGTGCCGATCTTTGATCAGTACGGCGCACTCCACCAGGTCGTCGTCAGCAGCAGGCCCATTCTCACACTGCAGGCTCTGCAGGAAGACTTCGGCAAGTTTCTCCAGGAAGCCAACGCCCTGAACAAAAGCAGAGAAAACGTCAGAATCCTTGAAAACGCAAAGACGCCCGACTTCAAATCGAACAAGCTGGTCGGCTCTTCCTACAGTCTGCAGAAAGTCTGGAATACCATCAAAATGGCGGCCCCCACAGACGCTACCGTCCTGATCACCGGAGAATCCGGTGTGGGAAAAGAAGTGGTGGCTG
>URXI01000085.1 GCA_900551775.1 uncultured Eubacterium sp.
GGCGGCCACCTATGGAGCTTCCACAGAGTTTTCCTGGATGGAGACACCGTTCCCACCGCTGATTAATGACGACAGGGTCATCGACGTGGTCGAAAAGGCAGCGGCTGACATCGGATTTGCCATTCACCATATGCCAGAGACCAGCATGGGCGCCGACGACTTCGCCTTCTTCACAGAAGCCGTGCCGGGCGCGTACTTTAACCTTGGCTGTGCGCCAGAGGGGACAAAGCTGCAGCCGCTTCACAACGGCGGCTTCATCGGCGACGAGAAAGCGCTTCGTGCGGGCATGGAGATAGAACTGCAGACGGTGTTGGCCTTGATGGACGAATATGGAAGGAAATAGGACGGACATGCCTGACGATAATTTTGTCAGCAGAAAAGTTCAGTAAAAAGGGGCTGAAGCGCCGGTGAACGAACCACCGGGTTTCAGCTCCTTTTTCAATATAATTGGGAAGGGCAAAGGAAAGCGGAGCGGAAAATACGACAATGAATTTCCTTTACTTAAAAAATAAGGTTGACATCAGCAGAGAAAAAAAGCATAATAGAGATAAATATATAATGATTCGTAATTTGCCAAAATGACGAATCATAAAGTTATAATTAAAGACGCAGACAGCAAACATCCTGTCTGCAGTAAAAAGGAGGACGACAGATCTGTCGGAAAGATTATGAATAAACAGATAAACGTAAAGGGGTGTTTTCTTCTAGCGGGAGCGTACATATCCTATTGTATCGGTTCAGGCTTTACCACTGGACAGGATGCGCTGCAATATTTTGCAGGATTCGGGGCGTGGGGATTTGCGGCTCTGATTTTGGGGTTATGCCTCCATGGGTATACGGCGACTTCTTTCTTAAAACTTGGACTGGAGAGAAATTTTGAATCGAACCTGGAAGTTTACGAATACTATGCTGGCCCAGTGCTGGGGAAGGGGCTGCTGATATTTCTCATTGTGTTCACCTTTTTTTCTGCCACAGTGATGGTGGCAGGATTCGGTGCGTCGCTTGAGCAAAATTTTGGTATTGCACCGATTTATGGAAACGCGTTTTTAGCGGTCTTGTGTATCATAACCGTGGTTTTAGGATTGAAAAGAGTGGTAAACATTATCGGCACCTTTGCACCTATTTTGATTGTTGTCGCTTTGATCACAGCTCTGTATTTTATTGCGCGAAACCACGACGGTTTTTGGCAGGGAATGGCTGCGGCACCAGAATTGGATACCCCGAAGCTGGGGATGACCTGGGTGGACTCTGGTATCAATTTTGCTTCTTGGGCGCCACTGATCACCGCACCGTTTTTAGCCTCGGCAGCGCCAAAATTTATCAAGACGAAGCGGGAAGCCACGATCAGTGCACTTTCTGGGGTGACGCTCTATGGAATTGCAATCGCTGTGATGATTGTTGCTTTTTTCTGCGATTATCAGGCGATCAGTTCTCAGGAAGTTCCCACGTTAGCCATGGCCGGATTGATTTCGAAATTGTTCGGGATGTGTTATATTGCAATGATGTGCATGGGAATCTATACCTCCGCTGTGCCAGAATTCCTAATGTTCTGCACCTCTTTTTACAAAGACGGAACAAAGGCGTTTAAAGTCTTTTCAACTATAGCAATCATCCTTTCGACTATCCTGACAACCCTGCTGCCTTTTGGCACCATCTACAATTACGTCTACCTGATTGCAGGCTATTTGGGTTGGGTGATTATCGCGGTGGTCATCTATAAAAATATCAAGAACAGAAAAAGGGGAGTCAATTGACTTTTGCCGCCGCTCTCATTATAATGTAGAAAGATTTGGACGATACATTTACATAGAGAGGAAAAAGCAGATGTCATTTGCGACAGAGACAAAAAACGAACTGGCCAGGATCGAGCCAGAAAAAAAGTGCTGCCAGCTGGCGGAAATTTCGGGTTTCCTGCGGGTTTCGGGCAGCCTGCGTCTGGCGGGAGGAGGCAAGTTCAAAATTGTCATCACCACAGAAAACCCGGCCGTGGCCAGACATTATAAAAAGCTGATCAAGGAGTATTTTCAGGTGGATACGGAGCTGGAGATCGGGGAGGCCGCAGGGCCGAAGAAAGGCAGGGCTTATCTTCTGACCATCGACCCCGATATGCGCAGCGAACAGATACTGAGAGAGACGGGAATCCTCCTCGTCAGGGAGGGAAACAACTATATTTCTGACGGTATTTACGGCGACTTGATCAAGACCAAATGCTGCCGAAAGTCTTACCTCAGAGGCATTTTCATGGGATCAGGGAGCATCAGCGATCCAGAAAAGAGCTATCATCTGGAGATTGTCTGTGGCAGCAGAAACCTGGCAAATGATCTGAAGAAGATGATCAATACTTTTGTGGATTTGTCAGCTAAGATTGTAGAGCGAAAGAATCATTATATCGTATATATGAAGAACTCCGAATATATCTGTGATACCTTGGCTATCATGGGCGCCCATTCTCAGATGCTTGAACTGGAAAACGTAAGGATCAAAAAAGAACTGGTCAACGAAACTG
The DNA here is from genome assembly GCA_900551775.1 of uncultured Eubacterium sp. Classification (GTDB taxonomy): domain Bacteria; phylum Bacillota; class Clostridia; order Peptostreptococcales; family Anaerovoracaceae; genus Senimuribacter. The sequence goes on from URXI01000085.1 coordinate 2,507, forward strand.
TGAGAATTACCAACTGTGACAATGCCAATACGGACAGGACCCTTGATGCTTCGCAGAGACAGATTGAGAATATCAAAAAGATCCAGGCAAGCAAGGGTCTCGGCTGTCTGCCTGAAAAACTGCGGATAGTAGCGGAATTGCGCTTGGAATACCCGGAAGCCAGCTTGGTGCAGCTGGCGGAAATGATGGATCCGCCTATGAAAAAGTCAGGGATCAACAACCGCTTTCGAAAGATTGAAGAAATCGCAGGAAAACTGTAAAAGGCGGGACGTATAGATACTGACGCAATGAAGGTAATCGTATGGATGCAGAAAAGAAAAAGATACAAGTTTATAAACCCTTAATTACCGTAATTTTTATGGTAACCTCGATGTTTACTGCCATGGTGCATTATCAGGCTGACCCACAGATTCCGCTGATGTTTGGCTGCCTGGCAGCCGGACTTGTGGCAGCTTGGATGGGTTTTTCATGGGAAAAGATATTGGAAGGCGCTTTGAAAGGCATCAGCCAATCGCTGGAAGCCATTTTGATTCTGCTGCTCATCGGGGTCCTCGTCGGCGTATGGATCGCCTGCGGCACGGTACCTGCTATGATTTACTACGGATTGAAGATGATATCTGCCAGGTATTTTCTGCCTACTGCCATGACAATCTGTGTCATCGTAGCCTTCGCCATAGGCTCATGGGGAACCATAGGTACGGTAGGTCTGGCCTTTATGGGTATGGGTGCGGCACTGCATATCTCGGCCCCGGTGGTGGCAGGCTGCATCGTATCGGGCTCTTATATGGGCGAGGTGATTTCTCCGCTGTCCGATGCGACAAATCTGACCGCAGCGGTAGTGGGGGAGAACGTCTTTCAGATTGTACGCAGGATGGCAAAACCGGCCGTCATCGCTCTTTGCATAACGATGGCCTGCTATTTTGTCATAGGCAGGCAGTATACAGGCGGAGCAGAAACGCAGCTGGACAGTGATATCGGATCGCTGCTTGACAGTATCAAGGGACAATTTTCTATTTCACTCCTCGACCTGCTGCCGATGGCCTTGATGGCGGCCTGTATTTTGCTGAATTTCCCTGCCATACCCTCCATGTTTGCAGGTATCCTGTGCGGTCTGTTTGAAGCCCTCTTTCTGCAGCAAATAGATATGGGACAGGTATTAAACGTCAGCTACAACGGATTCCTCTGTCAAAGCGGAAATCCCCTGGTGGATGACCTGCTTTCGGCGGGGGGCATGAACGAAATGCTCTATTCCATTTCGATTATCGTCATTGCCATGGGATTCGGCGGCATCATGCAGCACACCAAGCAGATTGAAACCCTGCTCACGCCACTGATCAACAGAATCAAATCAAAGGGAAGCCTGGGACTGGTGACAGTGCTGTCCTGTGTCTGTATGAATGTAATTTTGCCCGATCAATACCTGGGGATTTCGCTGCCGGGCCAGATGTATGAAAAGACATATGCAGATAGGAATATCGACCGATCCGATCTGGCGGTGACACTGCTGGGCGGAGGGGCAGTAACTTCACCTTTGATACCATGGAATACTTGCGGCATCTACGTGATGACGATTCTGAGTGTTCCGGCGGTTTCCTACGGACCCTTTGCTTTTTACAGCATCATTCTGCCTTTGACTGTTGTTGTTTTGGGCTATATCAAGAAGAAAAGCTAATACTCTGACAAATTATACACGTCTCGCAAATTGACCAAAAACTACACAATGTCAGCACGGTGCAACAAATTTATGCACCGTGCTTTTTTTGATTATTTAAAAGAAATCTCCCACGAGTTACAATCTCTTACAGTAGTTAGTTAGAAGGGAGAGACGACAATATGGACAGATTTTCTGCGGCAGTAGTAAGGCATAGAAAAATCGTTTTGATCGTCTGCGTCTTGCTGCTGATACCATCGGTATTCGGCATGCTGGGCACCAGGATCAATTACGATATGTTGACCTATCTGCCGAAAAACTTAGACACGGTGAAAGGTCAGGATATCCTGATGGACGATTACGGAAAAGGCGCTTTTTCCATCATCGTCGTACAGGATCAGACGCCGGCGGAGACGGCGGCAATCAAAAGCAAAATTGAAAAGGTAGATCATGTGGACTCAGTCATCTGGTATAACACCCTGCTGAGCACCGATGTACCAATGGAAATCATTCCTGACAAGTATTACGAGGCGTTTAATAAAGACGGAGGAACCTTGATGGCGGTGTTCTTTGATTCCTCCACCTCTGCTGATGAAACCATTGAGGCCATTGGCCAGGTGAGACAGGCCGCAGGCAGCAATTCCTATGTGACTGGCATGTCGGCTTTGGTCAAAGATCTAAAAGACCTCTGCGAGCAGGAGGAACCCCACTATGTAGGGCTGGCGGTCATCTGCGCGGTCGCAGCGATGATGATTCTGCTGGACTCCTGGATGATTCCGGTCATCTTTCTGGCCAGCATCGGTATGGCCATCATGTATAACCTGGGAACCAATATCTTCCTGGGTGAGATTTCATATATCACAAAGGCGCTGTCGGCGGTATTACAGCTGGCGGTCACCATGGACTATTCCATTTTCCTCTGGCACAGCTTCGAAGAGGAGCAGGCGATACAGGGTGACAAGGAGCAGGCGATGGCAACGGCCATCAAGCACACCATCAGCTCCGTTATCGGAAGTTCGGTTACAACGATAGCAGGCTTTATCGCACTCTGCTTCATGAGCTTTACCCTGGGCAAGGATCTGGGCATCGTCATGGCAAAGGGCGTCGTCTTCGGCGTCATCGGATGCGTAACCACCCTGCCGGCACTGATCCTGGTCTTCAACAACATCATCGAAAAGACGAGGCACCGGTCCATCATACCGGACATGAAGAAGCTGGCAAGGTTCGTAGTGAAGAAGAGCCCCATCTTCCTCGCCATCTTCCTGTTGGTGCTGGGACCTGCGGTTTACGGATATAACAACACCAACATCTATTATGACATGGCTGGGGCGCTGCCAAAGGATATGAATTATGTCATATCCAACAACAAGCTGATGGATCAGTTTGACGTCGGCAATGCGCACATGCTGCTGGTCGATAAGAATATGAACAAAGCCGATGTCCAGGAGATGATCGGCGAATTAGAAGACGTCAAAGGGGTCAAAGCGGCACTTGCCATGGATTCCCTGACAGGGACGCAGATTCCTGACGAAATTTTCCCAGACGAGGTAAGGTCAACTCTCAAGAGTGGCAAATACCAGTTGATGCTGGTGATGAGCGAATACAGGACCGCCAGCAAAGAAGTGAACAGGCAGATCACTGCCATGAACAAAATCGTCAAGTCCTACGACGACAAGGGCATGATCATCGGCGAGGCGGCCTGCACGAAGGATCTGATGAAGACGACGAATCGCGACTTCGCCATCGTAAGCGCCATATCTGTGGTACTGATCTTTATCATCATCGCCATCGTATTGAAGTCGGGCAGCCTTCCGGTCATTCTGGTTGCAACCATCTATTTTGCAATCTTCATCAACCTGGGACTGCCGTATTACACAGGCACCTGGCTGCCATTTATCGCGCCGATCTGCCTGTCAACCATACAATTAGGCGCCACGGTGGATTACGCCATTCTGATGACCACCAGATATAAGAGAGAACGACTCGGCGGCTGTGACAGAGATGAAGCGGTGATGACGGCGCTTTCCACTTCGATCCCATCCGTCGTTGTCAGTGCACTAGGATTCTTTGCAGCGACTTTCGGCGTGTCGGTCTATTCAGAACTGGACATCATCAGCTCCATGTGCAGCCTGATGGCAAGAGGCGCATTCGTCAGCATGCTGGCAGTCATCTTCATTCTGCCGGCCTTCCTGAAGCTGTTTGACGGACTGATCATCAAAACCACTGGCGGCCTGCGGGGGGCATTTCAATCAAAAAAAGTTAGGAGAGAAGAGGTAATAGAGGCATGAAAAAATATATGAAAGGTGATAAGAGATTAAAAGCGCTTGTGCTGACCTTGATTGTAGCTTTGATTGCACTGGGCGGCGTCAGCATCACATCCTTTGCCGATCAAGACGTAAAGAAAGAAAACGTCAACGACGGCATTAAGACGACGGCGAAGACGCCGGCAAACGATGAGACCGTCTACCTGCTCACTGACGCAGACGGCAGAGAACATCAGAGAATTGTCAGTGAAAAAGGGACACTTCATTATGACGGCTATGAAAATGCAGAGCTGCCTGTCACGATGAAAATCAGCTATACACTGGACGGCAAAGCCATTACGCCGGAAAAACTGGCAGGTAAGAGCGGTCACGTGGTCATGCGTATTGATTATACAAACCACCAGAAATCCGGCGGCGTCTACGTTCCGTTTATGGCAGTGACAGGGATGATTCTGGATAATCAATATTTTTCAAATATAAAGGTTACAAACGGAAAGACGGTGGACGACGGAAACAGAAATGTGGTCATCGGCTACAGCTTTCCTGGCATGCAGGAGAGCCTGGGACTTTCAAAGAGCCAGCTGGATGTTCCGGAGAGCATTACGGTTTCATCAGATGTAGAAAACTTTCAAATCGAAACCATCTATACCTTTTTGACCAGCGATATCTTTGCTGAGATGAACATCGACCAAAGCTCTGATTTAAGCGATCTCAGCGGCCAACTGGATAAACTGAAGGACGGTGCCAGCGAGCTGATGAAAGGCACTGCGCAGCTTTATGAAGGAACCCAGAAGCTGCAGGCAGGAGCAAAAAAATTGACCGCAGGCACTGACACGCTGAAGGCAGGAACCGAAGATTTATATACGGGCACAAAAGATTTGAAAACAGGTGCGGAAAAATTGACTGCCGGGACGAATAATTTGAAGACAGGTGCAGATACTTTATATAACGGCTCTGCGCAGCTCAAAACAGGCGTTTCTGATCTGTCAAATGGCCTGACGCAGATTTCTGCAAGCAGCGCATCGATCAACAGCGGTGCAGAGCAGGTAGTGGAGAGCGTGCTGAAGACAGCGACTGCCAGCCTGCAGGCGGCAGGAATGAATGTGACACTGACAGCAGACAACTATGGGCAGGTGCTGGATCAGGCTATTGCTGCCAGCCAGGGGGATATGGCAAAACAGCTGACAGGTGTAAAGGGTGAGATCGACAACGTGATGACATTTTATAAAGGGGTATTGACATATACAGCGGGCGTTGACTCCGCGGCACAGGGCGCAAAACAGCTTCCTGGCAGTGTAGATGCACTGGCAGCAGGCGCCAAGCAGATTTCTGACGGCGCCAGCGCTTTAAAAATCGGGCAGACCCAGTTGTCTGCAGGCATTGAGAAATTGAATGGCGGTGCAGAGCAGCTGTTCAACGGAACCAGCCAGCTGAGGCTCAAAGAAAACGAACTGGTTTCTGGCATCAGCCAATTGAACGCTGGGGCGAAGAAGCTCTCCGAAGGGGTAGATCAGATGGCAGAAGAAGGGTTAAAGAAGCTATCGAAGCTGTCTGACAGCGACCTGGCTGGTGTCTTTGACAAGATCAATGCGCTGGAAAATGCGGCGAAGAACTACAAATCCTTTGGAGACAGAGGGAAATATGACACCGTGAAATTCATCTTTAAAACGGATGAAGTTTCTTCCAAATAATACTAACTAACCAAAAGGAGGCGGGCGGCTAAACCCGTCTTCTTTTGCATATAATACATCTTATCTTTGATAAGAAAGGAAGCAATGCAGAGGCTAGGTGAAATTAGGCTCTTGCAGTTCAGAATATCGAGAGTATACAGTATTAGTCTCGTTAACTTTTAAACTATGATTGTTTAGCAGATTAAATTGGGGTATAATTACCATGAGGAAAATTTTTATTTTTCTCAAAATTCGGACGGGAGGTGAAGGAACAGTGTTTGTTGAAGAACTTACAAAGATAAAAGAAAGTGAAAACTACGCTGATGAGCTTCAGAAAAAGGCAAAAGCAGATTCAAAGCAAGCTTTGGCAGAAGCGAGAGCCAAAGCAGACAGCATTGTCATGGATGCCGAGAACCGTGCAAAGGACATTTACGATTCTTTGATGAAAGAGGGGCAGGCGAAATCAGACGAGCAATACCATTTGTTTTTGGAAAAGACAAAGAAGGAATGCGCGGCTATGATTGAGAAAGCCAAAAACAATGAAAATAAGGCTATTGAATTCATTGCAGAAAGGATTGTGAGGTCAAGTGTCAATAATTAAAATGAAGAAAGTGGCTGTCATAGGCCTTGACACTGTGAAAGAAGAACTCATATCTGAATTGATGGAAGCTGGCGTGATGCAGATCACGGATCAGGGACAGAGGATTACAGAAGAGGAGACGTGGAAAGATTTGGGCGTAAAGGACGGAGATGACAACAAAGTAACATCTCTGGACGCTGAGATCAACCGGGTATCCCTGGCGCTGGAAACACTGGAAAAATATAGTGTTGAAAAGAGTCCCCTGTTCAAGACGAGAAGAGCCATGAAAAAGGCTGAATTCGCAAAGACGCTTGCAGGACGGGAGCAAATCTATGGTGACATCGATCGCATCCTGGGTCTGAACGATCAGATTCACAAACTGCGGGAACTGGTGAACAAGAAGAACGCAGATCTGAGCGCCATCAATCCGTGGGTCATTTATGACCTTCCTTTGGAGATTGATGAGACCAGGTACACCAATATCAACCTGGGCGTCGTTCCATCGACAGTAGATGTGGGGAAGCTTACGGAGCGTGTCAGCGAAGGACGGGAGGCAGTCGAGCTGCGGGAAATCGATCGAGACAGAGATCTGATCTATCTGATCGTCATCACCATGAAGGGTGATCAGGAAGAGGTGATGACCGTCCTCAAACAGTATGGTTACACGCCGACGCCGTTCAAAGATTTTGTCGGTACTGCGGCCGTAAACCGGGAGCGGATCATCAAAGAAATTCAGGAAACGGAAAGCCGGTGCAGCCAGGTAGAAAAAGAAATCAGCACCCTGTACAAGTTGAAATACGGTATCGAGTGTGTGTACGACCAGCTGGTCATCGAAAGAGATCGTGAGCGGGTCAAAGGCAGGCTGCTCAGGACCAAGCGCACCTTCAATCTGGAAGGATGGGTGCCTGAACCGGCCATGGAGGTCGTGGACAAGATACTCGACCGCAATCAGTGCTGTTTTGCTTACCGGGATCCGGAAGAAGGCGACGAGGTACCGGTACTGACCCAGAATAACAGCGTGGTCTATCCATTTGAATCCATTACGGAGATGTATTCTCTGCCGGATTACAGAGGGGTGGATCCGACCAAATATTTTGCGCTATTTTATGCCATGTTCTTCGGCATCATGCTCAGTGATGCGGGATATGGAATCGTCATCGCCCTGGCATGTTTCATCGTGCTCAGGAAGTTTGCCCTGGAAGGCATGACCTACAAGATGATCAAGATGTTTTTCTTTTGCGGATTATCGACCATTTTCTGGGGCGCCATGTTCGGCGGGTGGTTTGGAGACTTTTTCATCGTGGCTGCAAGAGTCATGTTTGGCAAAGAGATCACCATACCGGCGCTGTGGTTTAATCCGATTGAAGATCCGACCAGGCTGCTGATCTGGTCCCTGGTATTCGGTGTGATTCACATCTTCCTGGGTATGGCCATCAAAGCGGGCATGCTGATCAAAGAAGGCAAATGGCTGGATGCCGTCTTCGATGTCTTCTCCTGGTATCTGGTCATACTGGGCGCGGCCATGTGGCTGGGCGGAAGCTCCATATCAGAAGCTTTAGTAAAGCCGGGCATGTATATGGCTATCGCTGGAGCGGCCATTCTGCTGCTCACCGGCGGAAGAAACAAAAAAGGCTTCGGAAAAGTCATCGGAGGATTTAGTTCCTTATATGATATTACAAGTTATCTCTCGGATATTCTATCTTATGCCAGACTGCTGGCCCTGGGACTTGCCACTGGCGTTATCGCCCAGGTCGTCAACCTGATGGGCTCTCTGGCGGGAAGCGGCGTCTTAGGAACGCTGGTGCTGCTCTTTGCCTTTGTCGTAGGCCATACGTTCAACCTGGCCATCAACGCATTGGGCGCATTCGTGCATTCGAGCAGATTACAATATATCGAATTCTTTGGCAAGTTCTATGAGGACGGCGGCGAGGAGTTCGACCCATTTAGAAAAAATACAAAATATGTCAGATTGACAAACGACACAGACGGAGGTAAAAAATGATTACTGGAAATGTTATGGCACTGATAGGTGCAGCAGTTGCAGCTTTAGCTGGTATAGGAAGTGCGATGGGTGTTGGAATCGCAGGTCAGGCAGCCGCCGGCGTTTTGGCGGAGGATCCGAAGAAGTTCGGTAAGACACTGATTCTGCAGGCGCTGCCGGGAACGCAGGGCATCTATGGCCTGCTGATGGCCTTTCTGATCTTCGTAAAGATCGGCTTGTTCGGAGGGGATATGATCGATTTGACGCTGGATCAGGGCTTATATATCTTTGCATCTGGGCTTCCAATCGGACTTGTCGGCATCTGGTCGGCTATTTCACAGGGTAAAACCGCTGCTGCCGGTATCATGCTGATGGGTAAGCGGCCGGATCAGATGGTAAAAGGAATCATTTATGCGGCAATGGTTGAAACTTACGCGATTTTCGCACTTCTGGTTTCGATTTTGATGCTGTTCAACCTTGGACTGTAATGAAGGAGCAATATAATGAGCATAGAGAAGATTACATCAAAGATCGTCAGTGACGCAGAAAGCACAGCGCAGGTCACCTTGGACGAAGCGAAAGCTGAATGTGATGCAATCCTTGCCAGAGCAGACTCCGAAGCGGAAAAGCTTCTCAAAGAGGCCCGGGAGCGCGGTCAGAATGAGAAGGAAAAACTGATCAGCAGAAGAAAAGCAGTGGCCGACATCGATGGAAGGAAGATCATTCTGGAAGAAAAGCAGAAGCTGATTACGGAGTGTTTTGATAGAGCCATCGAACAGATCGCTTCCATGAAAAAAGAAGAATATATTGCTTTTCTTGCCGGACTTGTGAAAAAGACCGGAGAAACCGAAGGAGAGCTGATCCTGAACGAAAGGGATGCAGCCTCAGTGGGAACGGATTTGGTCAACGTGTTATCGAAGGAGCTTGCAGGCAGCAAGATTACATTATCAAAAGAGACGAAGAACATCAGAGGCGGATTTTTACTGAAGAAAGGCTCCATATACATCAACGGAACCGTAGAGGCTCTCGTTGAGGAGGCCAGGGAAGATCTGGTAGGAGAAGTCGCCGCCCAGTTGTTCCAGTAAGGAGATAGAGTCTATGGCAAAGCGTAAAACAGAAGAATACACCTTTGCAGATGCATATATAGGAAGTTTCACTAGGAATCTGATGAACTGGCAGGACATGATGAGATTAGCCTCGTGCAGGGATCTGGACGCTGCAGAAGCAGTTCTGCAGGAGTTCGGCTACGGCGAAGCCAAAGAACTTCATGAGGGTGACGTGGAAGCTTTTATCAGAAGGGAACAGAACAAGCACTTCAATTTGATCTACGATACCCTTCCCGATAGAAAAGAGCTGGCGCTCTGTCTGTTTCCTTATGACTACCATAATGTCAAAGTCTGTCTGAAGTCGGAATTCCTCGGGATCACTCCCGACGATACTTATCTGGTTTCCACAGGTGATATCGACTGGATGAAAGTAGTGGCAATGGTCAGGGACAGAAACTACATGTTTATGCCTGTCAACATGAAGCATGCCATCATCGAAGCGACAGACCTCTTCAGCAGAGGCGGAGACCCCCAGGAGATTGACATCATCCTGGATAAGGCGTGTTACAAGGATATGCTGAAAGCGGCAGAAGAGACAGGTGAGGACTTCCTGATCGGAATTGTGAAACTTCAGATTGACATTCTTAATTTGAAAACGTTTGTCAGGCTGAGACAGATTGAGAAACCCTGGTCCTTCTTCCAGAAAGTATTTTTGGAAGGGGGCAATATCAGCGAACAGTTCTTTATCGCAAGCTACGAGGAACCCTTTGCGCAGATTGCAGATAAGCTGGCTGTCTATGGACTGAAACAGGCCATGGCAGAGGGCGGCAAGGATATCAAAGAGACGGGTGATTTCAACCTCTTTGAAAAGCTGTGTGATAACCAGATGATGGAATATAACAAGAAGGCCAAGTATGAAACCTTCGGTATCGTTCCTATCGCGGGATACTGGTACGCAAAGGAATTGGAAATCGACAATCTGCGAATTATCCTGACCGGGATTCTGATCGGTTCATCAGCTGAACAAATCAGTGAAAGATTGAGGGAACCATATGTATAAAATAGGTGTAATTGGCGAGAGGGATTCGGTCCTGGGCTTTAAAGCCGTGGGACTGGATGTATACCCTTGCAGCCAAAGTGATGAAGCAAGGAAAATCCTTCACGAGCTGGCAAAGGACGAATACGCGATTATCTATATCACGGAGGGTCTGGCAGCTGATTTGACGAAGGATATTGATAAATACAAGGACGAGAGACTACCGGCGATTATTCCGATCCCCGGCAAAGAAGGAGCTTCGGGTACAGGAATGGACAGTGTCAGAAAGTCCGTCGAGCGTGCTGTGGGAGCAGACATACTATTTGGAGGTGAAAAGTAGATGAGTCAGGGAAAAATCGTTAAGGTATCAGGACCACTAGTCGTCGCATCCGGCATGGAAGACGCTGACATGTTCGACGTCGTGCGCGTAGGTGATCTTGGACTGATTGGCGAAATTATAGAAATGAGAGGCGACATGGCCTCCATTCAGGTATATGAGGAAACTTCAGGACTTGGACCGGGAGAACCGGTAGAATCCACAGATGCTCCATTATCTGTAGAATTGGGACCAGGTCTTATTACCAGTATTTATGATGGTATTCAGCGTCCATTGGATGATATTATGAAAGTTTCAGGCACAAACTTAAAAAGAGGTGTAGAAGTTCCTTCTTTAAAGAGAAACCTGAAATGGAATTTTGTTCCAACTGTGAAAGTGGGAGACAGTGTAGAAAATGGTGACATTATCGGTACTGTTCAGGAAACGATTGTGGTAAATCATAAGATTATGGTTCCTTATGGAATGAGCGGTACAATTAAAGAAATTAAAGCAGGAGAGTTTACAGTTGAAGATGTAGTTGCAATCAT
>URXI01000086.1 GCA_900551775.1 uncultured Eubacterium sp.
TTTATGCCAAAGCCGCCTCCGATACTGCCGCCGCCAGTATCCACACTGGTGACGTTCACAATGCCGCTGGAGAAGTTGCGGTTGCAATTGGTGATCATGTGGCTGTACCACAAGGTGCTGAACACCATGTTGCTGTTTCCGCCATAGTACCAGGAAGGCGGATCGGTCGGCAGATTTTCAAAATTCTTCGCCCACTTTTCTGACAGCCCCATGACATAAGCGTAAGGCATGATGTCATAAAAATACTCCGGATTTTCTTCCACCAGCATTTTTAATTTGTCCAGTTCCGCTGCTTCGATGAAATCCTTGAAGCCCAGGATTTTTCCCTGCAGCCCGGCGCTCCATCTGGTACGCGACTTCATCAAAAGCACGAAGACATAAGTTACGGCAGTAGATGCCGCCGTCAGCAGACCCAGCGATTCGTTTTTTAAATAAGTGACAGTTAGAACCGCGGCGACCATGATGCCCAGGACGATCAACACGGTCCCGATGGCGAGCAGGACGTTCCGGCTGGATTTGAACATGGACTCGCGCCGGTCAAAGACGGACATGACCATGAAAAGCCCCACTGCCAGCAGAAGCAGCAGCGGAACCAGCCCCAGCAGCAGCTGAAATTCAGCGGTGACCAGTGCGCTGAGCAGACACGCAGCCAGCGGCGGCACGAACATCAGGACCGCGCCTGCAATCCGGCAGACTTTGGATTTTTTGGTGAACAGCGCCTTTTTTCCTGTATAGCCGCCCGCCAGCTGCGTTCTGGACATCCAGTACATGTCCGCAAAATCCTCTGGCAGTTCATCCAGTTTGACCCTGTCTCCCCGCTCAAAAATTGCATAGAAAAATGTTTTGGCAAATCGCTTTTCGGACAGGTCGATATCTGCCAGTTTCTCTACCATGAACTTCGGGTCGTCTTTCTCTCCATACTCTTCGATAGAGAGGTATCCCTTTGATGCGTAATAAGTAATCATGGACGTAATGTCCTTATTGTCGATAGCGCCGTCAATGACATAGCCGATTTCTGCCGGGGTCATTCCTTCCGGCGGATAAAACTCTACTGTTTTGATGACCTTTGGGTCCCGCCCGAAAAGCAGCCAGAGCAGGGCTATCAGCAGAGGAATCCCGATCAAAATGCCATACAAAACATAGATAAGCCAATCGTAATTGGCGGGATTAACCCAATAGCCTTCCAGCAGTTCTGCGCTCAAAGTGACGCCCGTACCGCGGATCAAGTTCTCCCCCGTGATTCGGATGGCATTTTTATCTTCATCTATCCTGTACTCCACTCCCATATAACGGCCTTCCACGATATTCTGATAGCCGTATGATCCGGCATAGACTTTCAATTCGTCCCAGTTCATGGCCTTCGGCATCTTGACAGTAACATTGACATTATCAATAGATGTCTCCCAATTGGTAGGCAGCACATCCAGTGAGAGATAGTCCAAATCTGGTGAATCATCTCGGTAACATACCAGATCGTAGCTGATTTCATAAGTCTTTTTGCCCGTGACGGTTTCATCGGCGCTGCCGATTTTGATCACTTTCTGGGTCACATGATTTTCCGCTTCCGTAGACACGTCAAAATCGTTCTTCGGCACCTGGATATTTTTGATCTTATAAAACTTGGACTGGTAAGGGATATTCCTGTACAGCCCGTGCTTTGGCGAATGAAAGTCCACACGGATGGTCTCAGTGACATGGATCACATGGTCTTCGCCCACCTCCACCTTGACGTTGAAGGCGTTGGTTTCATAGTCCTGCCAGGCAAAGGCTGATGCTGCCGACATGGCAAGCATCATAGTCAAAAGGGTTCCCAAAATCACGAGTCTCTTGATACGTTTCTTCATCTTAAAATTCCACCTTCACGTTCTGTCTCTCGGCTTCTGTTTCTACTTCGAACATCGGTTTCTGCGCAAAGTGGAAAATCCCAGCCAGAATATTGGTCGGGAACATCTCGCACTTGTTGTTATATTGCTTGACAACTGCATTGTAGTATTTTCTCGCATTGGCGATGTCTTCTTCTACCTGTCTGAGCTGACCCTGTAAATCCATGAAATTCTCATTTGCCTTCAGATCAGGATAGTTTTCAGCCACGGCAAATAAGGATCTGAGCGTACCGGTCAGCATGTTTTCACCCTGAATCTTGTCCTCCATGGTCGCGGCCCCTTCCGCCAGGTTACGGGCAGAGATGACTTTGTTAAGCGTTTCCGACTCATGCTTGGCATAGCCTTTGACGGTCTCCACCAGGTTTGGAATCAGATCATATCTTTTCTTTAAGTAAACATCCATGGTAGAGAAACTTTCCTCCACATTGTTTTTAGCTTTGATAAAGCCGTTATAGCTGGCAATCACCCAGATTACCAAAATCGCGACGATCGCCGCAATGATAATTCCTGCAATCATTTTCTTAACCTCCAAATTTTGTAGCTTTTATTATACACTATTGTACCCAAAGACTCAAGAAATCTGCAAGGTCTACTTCAATACTGCATGAAATTCTCGTCCCGCAGTCCGCAAACGCTCACTTTTCAAAAAATGTCTGCTGCTTTTTTTCTAGCCTGCTCGATTGCGGACTCCTTAGGCCCCTGACCAGGGCAATACTTCGCTCTACACTATGAAACCATTAAATTCAAAACCCCGCTGAACCCCAACAGGGTAAAAAAGGCTATGGATGCCGCCGTCATCTGCAGATGGCGTTTAAAGATCATCTGCCGGTCTGTCCTTTCCGGATAGAGGGCGATGGTCATGGAGCCCAGAACCGAAAACGGGCAGAATAGGGCGCAGTTGGCCCCGGCGATGACGCCGGACAGCAGTGAGGCGGCAGACACGCCGGCGAGACTTTCCGCAATGTGGGCTCCTACAGGAATCAAAGTCGGCATCACCACGCCAGAAGAGCTGGTCACCGTGGCTAGAAGGCCGCTGATCAAAGCCATAATCCCCGTAGCGGACTTTGGCGTAATCCATTTGAGCAGGATGTCAGAGAGCAGAGCGATGCCGCCACACTGATCTACCACGGTAATCAGCATGTACATCCCCGCGACCAGCAGCAGGGTGTTCCAGTTTACCGTGGAGACCGCCTTTTTGTCCTCCATGACGCCCAGAAGGATTAACAAGGCCGCGCCGGAAAAAGCCGTTACAGAGACATCCAATCCTAAAAAAATGATAGCGCAGATAACGAGCAAAATGACAGCCAAAGTTTCTTTCTGATGCAGGTTCATCTGCGGAATGCTTTGCCGCAGGTTTGTTGACGAAACCGTCTTGGCCTTGGCGCCGCCGAATAAGAAATATACCAGCAGTACCTCTGCGAACATGGCGGCAGCGTAAGGCAGAAACAATCCCATGTAACCGCTGACTCCTGCCTCTTTTGCCAGCTCCTTTGCAATGATGCCGGAAGTCGCTACTGGAGACAAACCGCCCGAAGCCACACCGATTTCCACGATGATCCCCATCATGAAACAGCTGAGTCCCGTCTCTTTGCAGACTCCCATTGCAATCATCATAATCATCGGCGCTATCCCTGGTCCTGCCCCGCTGGCTGAAAGCAGGAAGGAGAGAAGGTAGATGACAAATGGCATCAGGAAAGCCCTGCCTTTGACCAGAGACAAAATCCTCTTTGCCACAATTTCCATGGTTCCATTGGCGCCCGCAATGCCGAAAAGCAGAAGAACCGAAAGCATCATAAAAAAAGTGCTCACCGGCCACCCCAGACGATAGAGATCAGCCAGGTCCATCTGGGGAATAAAAAAGAGAATTAAGATAAACGATGCCAAAATGGCTGCCAGGCCGCAGTTGACCTTGCGCACAATGCCGACGACGACGGTTATCAGAAACACGATCAATGATATAACTGCTAAATTCATGATTTTCCTCCGCTAAAATGTGGTATGATAATTTAGAAAGATTTTGTTAATAGGAGATGTTTGATATGACTTACTTTACGCCTTACGAAGCGGCGCCTTCCCTCTTCCATATCTATGAGCCGGGTGACGTACACTGCACTTTGATTGTTGGCCGGGAGCGCGCCCTGCTCTTTGATACGGGCTACGGATTTTGTGACATCAGAGAAGCCGTCAGCGCCCTGACCGATCTGCCCCTGACCATCGTTAACAGCCACGGCCACCTGGATCACGCAGGCGGCAACTTCTGGTTTGATCAGAAAATCTATATCCATCCCTATGAGCGCCAGGTTTACGACCTCTATCAGAAAGAAAAAGAAAGCCTCATGGACCGGATGTGGTCTCTCTATCATCAGGGGAAGAAACCGCGGCCCTGGCCAGAAGGCTTCGACCGCCAAGCTTACTACTCTTATAAACCCTGCAGCTTTATCGATCTTGCTGACGGACAGATCTTCGATTTAGGCGGCAGAATCGTGGAAGTCTTTTTCTTTCCCGGTCATACCCGGGGCTGCGTCGCACTCTACGACCATCAAAGCGGCCTGCTTCTATCAGGTGATAACCTGGGCCACAGTATCTGGATCATGTTCGAACAAAGCGCGCCGCTGGCTGAGTATCGCAGCTGCCTCTGCCGTCTCAAGGACAGCTTCGACATCAAAGGGATTCTCGGTTCCCACTACGGCGGCATCTACCCTGCTTCACTGATCGATAAGGTAATCCAGTGCATCGATCAGCGCCATGACGGCAACAGCACCATCTTTACCCATCCGCGAAAAGGTTATAAAGCGCTGCGCCGCAAAGTGCCCCTTACTGAAGTTCCAGGCATCAAAGATCTCTATCTCGTATACCCCTTTGATTAACTAAAACGTTTTAGCTAATTATATCACTCTCTGAATTTATAGTCAATATTTTAGCTAAAACGTTTTAATTAATTCTTGACATCTGCTCACTTTGGGGTAAAATATACTTAGAAAGAAAGCGAGGAAATAACTCATGGCAACAATCAAAGACGTGGCGGCGCTGGCAGGCGTATCTACAGCCACCGTTTCTCTGGTTTTAAATGGCAGAGGACAGGAACTGAAGGTATCTGCCGCGACCCAGCAAAAGGTCCTGGCTGCCGCGAAGACTCTGGCCTACAAACCCAATGCCTCTGCCAGGAAGCTGCGGACTTCTGAGGTTGAAAAACCAACCATAGCGTTCTACTGGCCCATGGATCTAAGGATCAACTATCTTGCCGCAATTTTAACTGGCCTGCGAACAGAGATCGAAAAACTGCAGTTTGACTGCGAACTGATCATCTGCACTTATCGCAATGACTATCTGGCCGAAGAACAGGGTTTGAAGAACGCTTATCGTTACAGCGCCGCTATTATCGGCGCGCCGTCGGAAGCCGATATGGCATATCTGCAAGGCTTAAAAACCAGTCTGCCTATCATCCTCTTCAATCGATATTTGGAGAAATACCACACCGTCTGCTCACAAGACGAAAGCACCTTGCGCAATGCGGTCAATCTTTTAGCAGCAAAAGGCCATGTGCGCGCCTGCCTGTTCCATCCTGATGCGCTCTACACGGTATCAGGCAAACGGCTTTCTATGCTCCTTCAATTCGCAGAAGAGACGGGGCTTTCTATAGAAAGGAATTCCATATTTTCCGTAGAAGACAGCTGCGATGGCGGGGTAATCGCCGCCCGGAGATATCTCAGCCTGGATCATCCTCCCAAAGCGATTTTGTCTATGTCAGACACCATCGCCATCGGCGCGTCTTCTATCCTCAGCCGCAAAGGACTCGTGATGCCAGAAGATGTGGAACTGATTGCCTTCGCAATCGGCGATCCCAACCTGTCTCACTTTGCTAATCCTTCCCTCTCTGTCATTGAAATGCCTTCCCACGAAATGGCGGAAAACTGTATCGATATCGCCAGACAGGTCATCCAGACACCAGATTTACCCCTTTGCCATAGACAAATTCCGTCAAAGCTGATTCTCAGAGAAAGCTGCCCCGAATAATACTCGCATACCTACGGCCATTTCTATTGAAGTGGCCTTTTTTGTATTATAATGGAAATTATTGACAATGTTTGTTTTATATGACGAAAAGACCGCCGGCAGGCGGTCTTTTCCATTAGAAAGTTATTAGATGAATGAGAGTTATCATCCTTTAGAAAAGCGGAGACAGCGGTACGGCAATTCCATACATTACGATTGGGAATATTATAATCGCAATTGCCTTGACCAAAATACCTGCTTTGATCATATCTTTCATCTCAATATACCCACTTCCAAACACAAGGGCATTTGGCGGCGTGCCCGTCGGCAGCATAAATGCGAAGCTCGATGCCAGGGATACTGCCATCATGATGAACATCGGGTTCATTCCAATTGCGGCAGCCATTCCATAGATCGCTGGCAAGAAGGCGGCAACAACGACAAAGTTAGTGCATACCTCTGTAATAATCGCCACAACGATGGAAATAAAGATTATGACTAATAATGGTGACCAACTTGACAGGAAACCCAGACCTTCTGCAATCCAGGCGGCAATGCCCGCATTCTTAATGATGCCGCCCAGTGTCAGTGCGCCTCCCAAAAGAAGGAAGGTACTCCACGAGATTTTCTCAATTGCTGTTTTGCTATCCATTAAGAATATACCTCTCTTGAAGTCTACGGGGATTACAAACAGTGCTACGCCGACGATGATCGAAAAGTTTTCATTTGCAAGGAATGGCAAAATTGTCGCGATTTGATCATTAAAGATGTAACCCAGCAGTGTCAGAATCAGTATGACTCCTGTAATTTTCTCACCCCTTGACATCGGTCCCAAGGCTGCAAGTTCCTGCTTAATGATATTGGAATCCCCCAGATCCGATTCCTTTACCTTGAACATCTTGCACAGAAGGAATGTCATAACCGGCAAAATGATGACGGTAAACGGCAGTCCGATTGTCAGCCAGTCCGTAAAGCTCATGCTGATTCCTGATAGTTCCTTGATCAGCCCTACCGCAGAAAGATTTGTTCCAGAGCCGATCAACGTCGCCATACCTCCTATTGAGCCGGCGTAAGCGATTTCCAGCACTAATGCTTTGGAAAATCCGTCTTTACTTGTGAAATTGAGTTGTGAAATCAACGCAATACCGATGGGAAGCAGCATTGCGACCGCTGTAGTATTGGAAATGAACATGGAGATGACTGCCGTTCCAAGACCAAATCCAAAGACAATCATAGATGGTCTGCCGCCTACGGCATTGACGATGTGCAATGCGATTCTCTTATGCAGATTCCACTTTTCAATAACTGCGGCTATGGTAAACACACCCACAGCCATGATGACCACTGGCGATGCATATGCACCATAAGCACTGATACCCTCCTCTGTTACGTCAGTGCCTGCCAAACTTAACAGGGCGGATCCTGCAATCGGCAGCAGCGCCGTCACCCAGATGGGCACCGCCGAAGTCACCCACCAGATGACCATCCATAGCGTCAGACCCAATGCTTTGACGCCGATTGGAGCAAGGCCCGGTATACCGCCGGGTAATAAGCACAAGATGATTGCTGCGATGGGTCCCAGGAAGAGACCGATCTTCTGAGATAATTTGAATTCCATATTTTCCTCCTCAGGGTGCGGGATTTTTCCCGCTTTCCACTATACTATATTTCCGCCATCAACACGAGCTTATTTTTGCGCGCAGAGCCTGGTCATGCTGCTGACCAGTTCCGCATCGATTTCTCTGCCCATTTCGACAGCAGTCTCGATTACCATCTGCAGGTCATAGCCCGTAGCCACTCCCATCTGCTCAAACATGTTGATCAAATCCTCAGTCCCTATATTCCCCTTTGCGCCGGGAACGAACGGGCAGCCTCCCATGGCCCCCATAGACGCGTCAAATTTTGTGATACCCTCTTCCAGAGTCACGTAGGCGTTAGCAAGACCCATGCCCCTGGTGTCGTGCAGGTGGATGCTCACATGGTCAAAGTCCATAAAGCCCGACAGATGACGCAGCACTTCTCTCGTGTGGCCCGGCGTACTGATGCCGGCAGTATCCCCAAGGCCGATTTCCGTTACGCCAGCAGCAAAGGCTTTGTCGATGATATCCGTGACTCGCTTCATCGGTATCTCGTCGCCGAAAGGCGATCCGAATACACAGGGCAGTGCCAGCGTGATAGCAAGGCCCTCTGCGCTCTCCGCCAGCGCAAGAAAGGTTTCGAGAGATTCTTTGATGGTGCGTTTTGAATTACGCAGGTTGTGCTCCTCGCTGACAGAGAGGACAAAGGACACATCTGACAACCCTGCTTTTCTCGCATTGTCCACGCCTTTCTGATTGAGGGCCAAGCCGGACAAGAGACAGCCCTTTTCTTCTGCATATGCCTGTACGCCCGCCACCACGTCAAAGGCGTCTGCCATCTGCGGCACTGCCTTCGGACTGACAAAGGAGGTGACATCCATCTTCCTTGCACCGCAGTCGATCATCCTCTTGATATACTTGATTTTCGTCTCCGTGGGAATCAGCGTCTTGTGATTCTGCCAGCCATCCCGTGGGCATACTTCCATAATCTCGACTCTATCAGGTAAATTCAGCATTAGTTGATCACTCCTTCTTCTCTATACTTTTCCAGCTCTTCCCTGGAGAAACCCAGTGACGTAAAGATACTGAAGTTGTCTTCCCCCAGATCCGGCGCCGCTTTTTTATACTGGCACGGGTATTCGTTCATCTTGATCGGGTTGCCGATCACCGTCAGATCGCCCGCCTCCTTATGGGGCACCTTTACCAGCATCTCTCTGGTTTCCGTGATATTCTTATCGGCGCAGACCTGTTCACAGTTGTAGATCGGGCCTGCCGGAACGCCCGCCTGGTCGATGATGGCGACACACTCCGTGACCGTTTTGTCGCTGGCCCACTCTTCTATGATTTCCTTCAAGGAGTCGGCGTTTTTCTTTCTCAGCTCTGTATCCAGATAGAGCGGATTTTCCGCCAGTTCCCTCATTCCCATAGCTTCTGTCAGCTTACGGAAGTGGACGTCAGTGCCGCTGGCCAGAACAAAGTAGTCATCCTTGGCTTTGAAGGAATCGTAAGGTGCAGACGAGATGTACTTGTTCCCCGTCATCTCCGGGGACTTTCCCTCGTACACGTACTGCATCAGCTTGGCCTCCATGCCGCTGACGATGCTGTCCACCAGCGCCACGTCAATTCGCTGTCCGATGCCGGTCGCCTCCCTCTTCAAAAGCGAAGCCAGGATGGCAAAGCCTGCATTGAGTCCGGCAAAGAGGTCGCCGATTGCCATGCCGGCGCGGGTCGGCTCCATACCAGGCCAGCCCGTGATGGACATGGAGCCGCCCATGGCCTGGGCGATCAGATCGTAACCCGGTTTCTTGGCATTGGCACCGTACTGCCCATATCCGGAGATGGATGCATAGATCAGCTTCGGATTCAGCTCGTGGCAGACCTCCCAGCTGAAGCCCAGCTTCTCCATGACGCCGGGACGGTTATTTTCCAGGAGGACATCGGCGGATTTTACCAGATCAGCAAAGAGCTTCTTGCCGTCGTCGGTTTTCAAATCCACAGCCACGCCCCTCTTCTTTCTGTTCAGATTCTGGAAATACATGCTTCTGCCCGTCGTCTTCTCAAGAGGTCTGGCGCCGCGGACGAAGTTGCCGCCGCTGCGCAGATTCTCCACTTTGATCACGTCAGCGCCCATGTCGGCAAAATACATGCCGCAATAGGGTCCAGCCAAAAAGTCTGTAAAATCCAAAACCCGTATTCCTTCTAATAATTGTTCAGTCATTTTTATCCCTCCACGATGTTTTTATGTCCTATACCATCGCAAGAGCCGTGCCAACCGCCCGGAAAAACCGTCCATCCGCTGAATTTCAACGATGCGTCAAAAAAGAAAAAACTGAAGCGGCGCTTTATGCGTCAACTTCAGTTTACATCGGTTTACATCATTCTTCTCTATGGAGTTTTTTGTACAGGGCCTGCCGGCTGATGCCTAAGGCTTTTGCCACATCGTTTTTGGAAGTTCCTTTCGCCAGCAGGGACTCGATGACCATGGTTTCCACCACCTTGTTCAGCTGACTCAGGTCGATTTTCAGTTCCTCATCCACGAGACCGCCCTCTGCAAGGTCATTTTGAATGATCTCTCCAAAGGAATTGTCGCCGTCAAAGGCATGGTAGCGCAGAGCAGCGCTTTTGATCTCCCGCACGTTGCCCAGCCAGTCGTGGACCAGCAGTTCCTCTTCAAAGGAAGGGGAAAGCAGAATATCCTCCGCCGGGCGCCCCTGCAGTTCTGCCAGATAATATTTGAACAGAGGCACGATATCCCCCTTACGCTCTTTCATGGGCGGAATATTCAGCTGAAAGGTGCTGAGGCGGAAATAAAGATCCTTGCGGAACTGGTTCTCCCGAATACTTTTGGCAAGATTTCCGTTGCTGGCTGCAATGATGCGCACGTCCAGAGGAATGACGTAGTCAGAGCCTACCCGCATGACCTCCTGCTGTTCGATGACCCTGAGGATCTTCGCCTGCAGTCCAGGCGGCATGCTGTTGATCTCGTCCAGGAAAATCGTTCCCTGGTGCGCCAGCTCAAAAAGCCCCGCCTTGCCCTCGCTTCTTGCACCGGTAAAAGCGCCGGAAACGTAACCGAAGAGTTCGCTTTCCAGAAGGGATTCGCTGAGGGCGGCGCAGTTGACCGCGACGAAAGGGCCTTCTCTCCGCCTGCTGGCATTGTGGATGCTCTGGGCGAAGAGTTCTTTTCCCGTACCGTTTTCTCCGTAAATCAGCACGGAGCCTTCGAAGCCCGCAATGGTCTTTGCCCTTTTGATCAGAGCCTTCATCGCAGCATCCTCAGTCTTGATATCGTCAAAATGATAAGATGCCACCAGTCCCTTCTGTGCCAGCTTCATACGGATGGTATGCTCTAACTCCTGTATCTTGGTCACATCCTGCACCGTTGTCAGATATCGTTCTTCTGATTTATAAAATTGAAACGGATGGATGGTAAAGCTGAGCATGGTACGATCCAGTTTCCGCACAAAGGAACGGGGCGCGGTCTGGCAGACGCCGGGCATTCTTTTTGTCGGCATATTGGGGATCACATCGCGCACGTCGCTGGCGAGCAGTTTTTCCGCACTCTGCGAAAGCAGCTCCTCCCCTTTGCTGTTGACTTCGCGAATACGATACTCCCGGTCAAAGATGATCAGCCCCTCGTCCACATTGTTGAGTATGGATTCCAGCACATTGACCCTCTTGGCGCTTTCGGCAAGCTGGGTAAGGAATTCTTTTGCCACTCTCACCGTCTCCCTGATGGTGGTATCACGATTCATCAGTTCCACCATAGTCAGGTCTTCCCGGTCGCAGACCATGGAAGCCACGCCGCTGGACAGCACGACGACGTCCTGCTCAGGTATAGTTTCCAGCTGTTCCCTCAGAGATTCCAAATCTGTATACCGTTTGACTTCCAAAGGGAAGTCAAAGAGAGAAACAGTGCCTTCAAACTTCTTCGCCACATGTTCACGCAGCACCACATATATTTTTCCCCTGTAAGTTTTCCTCACAGAGGTCAGCATGTAGAGAATATCGGAAGTACGGATTTTTTCTTCCATCACATGGACAGAATCGGATACCGCGGCCAAGTCAGTATAGGTGCCCCCTCTGGCGATGATAACACCGTAGCCATCTGCTGCCAGCCTGCGGTATTCTACAGCGGAACGATAGACATCCACCGTCTGCACCACAACGACGCCGCTTTTTACATCGTCAGCCAAAATCTCTTCTACTGCAGGAATCATCGTCTCTGACGGCACGATATAGGCAATCTTCTCCATAATTACTCCTTCAAGTCCCAGTCGATGGGTTCTTCTCCCGCTTTTTCTAAAAATTCGTTGGTTTTGGAAAAATACTGTCCGCCGAAGAACCCGTTATACGCAGAGAAAGGGCTGGGATGGGCGCCTTCGAGAATCAAATGCTGTTTCCCTGTGATCAATTGCGCTTTGGACTTGGCATTGGCACCCCAGAGGATGAAGACGATAGGTTTTTCCCTTTCGTTGAGCAGTTCGATGACACGGTCGGTAAAGATTTCCCATCCTTTTCCCTTGTGAGAGTTGGCCTGGTGTTCCCTGACCGTCAAACAGGTATTGAGCAGTAAAACGCCCTGCTCCGCCCATTTGATCAGGCAGCCGTGATCCGGCGGGTCGATACCCAGATCATCTTTCATTTCTTTAAAAATATTTACCAGGGAAGGCGGCTGCTTTACTCCTTTTTGCACCGAGAAAGACATGCCATGTGCCTGACCCGGTCCGTGATAGGGATCCTGACCCAGGATGACGGCTTTGACATCCTCATAAGAGGTATACCGCAGGGCATTGAACATATCGTGCATATCCGGATAGATCGTCCGCGTCCTATATTCCTCGATCAAAAACTGCCGCAAATTCAGATAATACTCTTTTTCAAATTCACCAGCTAATACTTCGTCCCATTTGTTTCCGATGTTTACCACTTCTGTTCTACCTTCCTTTCCTTACGATTCCTTTTGCTCTGCGGCATCCGGATCTTCCAGCCACTTGCCTTTTTTGATGTAAATCAGCATCATGATCGCACCGATAACCCAGGTGATCGGGTAACCCAGCAAGAGCAGATATAGCTTGTGTGCAAACTGGAAAGACCCCCAGATCCAGAGGATACGAACCGCGCAGAGAGAGCAGATGGACATGATCATGGCCTGCAAGGTTTTTCCCACACCTCTGATGGTACCTGTTGCGATGTGGAAAATGGCGATGATCCAGTAGAACGGATACATGTATTTCATCATGTAGATGCCGTAATCGATGACAGCCTGCTCGCCTGTAAAAATCCTGATGATATAGGGCGCAAAGATCAGCATCAAAGCACCCGCTACGACAGCATAAACGGCACCCATGCCGATGGAGACCTTCATCCCCTTGTGCACCCGGTCGAACTCTCGTGCGCCATAGTTTTGGCCGGCAAAGGTGGTGGCAGCCATGCTCATGCTCAAAATTGGCAGCAGAATAAAACCGTCGATCTTGTTAAAGGCGGCGTAAGAAGCCATGACGGTGGCACCGAAGCTGTTGACGCCTGACTGGACCACCACATTGGACAGGGAAATGACGATATTCTGAACCCCTGTCGGCAGACCAATTTTGACGATCTTTCCCAAAAGATTGTCGTAAAAGCGGATATCCCGCAGTCTGATCTTATAAGACTCTTTGCTGCGTCTCATAAAGCGCAGGATAAAGATGCAGGAAATCAGCTGACTGATATCAGTAGCGATGGCTGCACCGACGACACCCATCTTCAGCACCGCGACAAAGAGAATGTCCAGAAAAATATTTGACACGGCAGCGATGATCAGATAGATCAGTGATCTGCGCGAATTTCCGACAGCATTGAGAATGCCCGCTGACATGTTGTAGATGACCGAGAAGATGATGCCGGCAAAGAATACCCGCAGGTAATCCGACGCCTGGTCAAAGACCTCCTCCGGCGTGCCCATGATATCCAGAATCAGAGGCGCCGTTAAAACGCCTATTACCGATAGAATGACCCCGGCGGCGATGGAAATGGCTATGGTCGTATGTACTGCTTTGCGCACGCCCTCGTCATCCCGTGCGCCGTAATACTGGCTGGTCATTACGCCA
>URXI01000087.1 GCA_900551775.1 uncultured Eubacterium sp.
GAAATCTATAACATCCGGTTTAACAGCTGTGTGGCAAGGAAATTTGACGGCGGCCATTTAAGATTCCCCGGCATGAACCTGGCCATAAAACTGAAACCATATCAGAAAGGAGCCGTGGCCAGACAGCTTTATGGACAGAACGCATTGCTGGCGCATTGCGTAGGTTCAGGAAAAACTTTCGAAATTGCTGCGGCCGTGATGGAAAAAAAGCGAATCGGGCTGTGCCATAAAGCGATGATCGTCGTACCGGGGCACCTGACGGGACAGTGGTCGAGGGAATTCATGGCCCTTTATCCGACGGCAAGGCTTCTGGCCGTAACAAATAAAGATTTTACGCCGGCAAACAGGAAACGCTTCTGCAGCCGTATCGCCACAGGGGATTATGACGCTGTCATCATCAGCCATTCGCAATTCGAAAAGATTCCCCTGTCAAAACCAAGACAAAAGGCTTTTCTGGAGTCACAGCTGGATGATATCCAGAATGAGATCAAGGCACTTAAGGAAGAGGAAAATGGAACCTTCTCGGTCAAGCAGCTGGTTTCCATGGAGAAGAAGCTGAGGGTGAAGCTGGAAAAGCTGAATGAAGGCGGAATGAAAGACAATACGGTGACCTTTGAGGAGCTGGGCGTGGACTTCCTCTGCGTCGACGAAGCGCACGGATACAAGAACCTTGCACTGCAGAGCAAGATGCGCAATGTGGCAGGAATCTCTGCAACCGGTGCAGACAAATCTTATGACATGTTTGCCAAATGCCGCTACATTGACGAGATTACAAATGGCAGGGGCCTGACCTTTGCGACGGGAACCCCGGTCAGCAACTCCATGACCGAACTCTATACCATGCAGAGATACCTCCAGTATGACAGACTAAAGAGCCTGGGCGTACTGACCTTTGACGCATGGGCGTCCACCTACGGTGAGACTGCCACGGTGTGGGAGCTGGCACCGGAGGGCACCAGGTATAAGCAACGTACAAGGTTTGCACGGTTCTTCAATCTGCCGGAGTTGATGAGCGTCTTTAAGGATGTTGCCGATATTCAGACGGCAGATATGATCAACCTCGACGTGCCGGAAGCCGTGCAGGAAACCGTAATCATACCTCCGACGGCAAGGCAGATGGAGATCCTGCGTGAAATCGGAAAACGGGCGGACAGAATCCGCAACGGTGACATCGACCCGACCGTGGACAATATGCTCAAAGTGACCACGGACGGTCGAAAGCTGGCGTTAGATGAAAGAATTTTAACCGGGGAGAAGGCTCATCCTTTAGGAAAGACCAAGGCCGATGCCTGCATAGAAAATGCATATAGAATCTATGAAGAGACAAAGGAGAAACATTCGGCACAGCTGATCTTCTGCGATATCTCAACCCCGAAAAATGACGGGAGCTTTACCGTCTATGATGAAATCAGGAACGGCCTGATGGAAAGAGGCGTTCCTGAAAAGGAAATCGCATTCATCCACGACTATAATACGGAAACACAAAAAGAAGAACTGTTTTCCAAGGTGCGTCAGGGCAAGGTCCGGTTCCTGATGGGAAGCACCCAGAAGATGGGTGCCGGAATGAACGTCCAGAACAAGATGATTGCAGCACACCATCTGGATGTACCATGGCGGCCAGCAGACCTGGAACAGCAGGATGGGAGAATCATCCGACAGGGCAACGAGAATGAGAAGGTATACATCTACCGGTATGTGACAGAGAACACATTTGATGCGTACAGCTGGCAGATACTTGAAAGCAAACAGAAATATATCAGCCAGATCATGACGAGCAAGAGTCCGGCAAGAAGCTGCGATGATATTGACGAAACCGCCCTGGGATACGCTGAGACAAAGGCGCTTTGCACCGGAAATCCCCTTATCAAGGAGAAGATGGAACTGGAAAACGACCTCAATCAGCTGAGGATGCTGAAAAACAATTATGAAAGTGAACGTTTCCGCATGGAGGAAAGGCTGTACAGACAGCTTCCTGCAGTATATAAGGAAACAGGTGAAAAGCTGGAACTGCTGAAGCACGATGCCGCATCGTATGCGGAAAGAAAGGAAGAGCCTTTTTCCATTGCCCTACTGGGTGTAGGCTTTACGGACAGGGCAGCTGCAGGGGCGACGATATTTGAACTTGCTGCAAAGTATAAAGACCGTGATACATGGGAGCCAATCGGGGAATACCGGGGATTTGAACTGGCCGTAAAATATTATGACGGAAGATACCGCATGAGGCTGAAAGATGCGGGACGTTATCATGCAGACAGGGGCGGTGAGCCTTCCCGGATAACCGATAAGCTCGACGAGTTGCTCGACAATCTGGGACCCTGTGCTGATGAAACGAAGACTGAGCTGCAGGAGCTTGAGAAACAGCTGGATAACACCGAAAAGCAATTGCAAAAGCCGTTTGCCTATGAAGACGAACTGAAAGAAAAGGAAGTCAGGCTGCTGGAACTGCAGGGAATCCTGGAAAGGGAAGAGGGAATGGCTGATGAAGAACAGGATGATGTAGCTTATGAAGAGTCTGCATATGAGGCAGATGGTTACTACCTGGATCTGAAGGCTGCAGAAAAAACGGCAGAATACCGACTGTATGACAGTGATTTTGAACTCAGTGATGAAGGAATCCTTATCACTGAAGGGCGAACACCTGATGAAATTGCAGATGACGTCTTCATGGACCATGACATACCTATTCGCACGATCAGTTTCCCAAAACTTTCATGGCTGAAAGAAAAAATTCGTAATGCCGAAGAACTTCAGGAGGAAGAATGGGAGATGTAAAGGGATGGTAGAAAGGAGCCTGGTAACTTGGAAAAGAGAACTTATCTGAAAGCGGTTGTGATCGCCATGATATCCGTGCTTCTGACAGGGATTGCGCAGGGACCAGTCTCTGCAGGGAAAACAGGCAGCGGGAAAGTGAAGATTCCGGGCACGGGTACATATGCAGACAGGAAAGTCGTGAATGCATTTACAGAGTTGGAGTTCGAAATCATTTATGATAAGGAGCTTGATTACGCAGGTGTTTTTTCCATGCGTCGCCACGCCATTATATTGAAGAAAGAAAACAGGAACTGGCTTCTGCATGAGATGGGACATTTTCTTTCCCGCCTGAAAGGCGGGGCAGACAGTACGAAGAAATTCAAAGATATCTACAGAAAAGAGAGACAATCGTATAGGGATATAAAAGGTCAGAATGTTAAGAAATACGTCTGTAAGAACAATAAGGAATACTTTGCCCAGTCCTTTGCAGACTACACCATCAGGCCTAGGACGCTGAAAAAACAGCGACCGAAAACCTATAAATACATCTACCAGAAGATTATCTCAGTAAATGGAAGTGACACTGAACGGATAAAGCAAATGTATGGCAGAGCGTGGGGAATGCATCTGCCGGAACAAGGAGGAGGACATGAAAACCAGAACCATTGATAATGGCTATGATACAGGACAGGCGGAAGGAACTTTAGCACCGGAAATCATTAAAGAATACTTTGAGCGTATAGCGACATATGATTACGATTTCAGCGCCCACGGCGAATATATGCGGGGGATAGCGTGTCAGTTTGAATATGGAAAATGTATCGAAAAGGTTTCCGAAACGCAACAATATGCTGATGAACTGGAAAACAGCCTTACTGATGAAGGCTGTTACTTAGCGGAGTTTGATCCGGAATTCGATGAGGAGAACTTTGAGGCGCATAAAGATGCCTTAGTTAAAATAGCTAAAGCTATGTATGGACAGGCACTATACGAGAAAGAAAAGTTCTTAAAGACACATCCTGAATTTGGTGTATCCGAACAAGCGAATGAAGAAAAACAAAAAGAAGCCTTGCGGTTGTACCGGATGCAGGCTCTTGCAGCCGAAATTGCCACCAGGCAGGTTTTAAATATCGACCAGACCATGAATGAAGATTTTAAGGATTATGATATGTCGCAGCTGGAACAGGAGTTAGGGAAACTAAGAGGGAACTTTAAAACAATCAAAAGCATGATGGAAATAACACAGGAGGAGAGGGGCATTAAAAAGGCGTCAGAACTTTCTTATGATGAGAAAAAAGAAATCTTCAAGGGCATGACTCATGAAGAACAGTTTAAAACCGTGCTGGAAGCAGAATTGCCGGAGACAGAGGGGAGCACCCAGCTGCAGGATGCACTCTATGCATCCTATATGACAAGGCCACAGGACAGCTACCTGGACAAGGAACTATTAAAGGATTTTTCTGAATCCATAATGCAATTCCCCTTGAATAAGACGAGAGAGAAAGGCGTGGAGTTGGAATAAATTGGGGAGAGACAAAGGAATGAAACCTATGCATATTTTCCCAGGAGGTTGGTTCGATAAGTGTAACTGACAGAAAGGATAAAGCGGATGTATGGCAGGGCATGGGGAATGCATCTGCCGGAACAAGGAGGAGGATATGAAAATCAGGACTATCGATAATAGCCAGAGCAGGTATTTTATTTTAGATGAATATATGGCAGAAGGCCGTACAAAGCCGGACATCCTGGCTGTGAGGGAATCAGACGGGCATGTCGTGGTTGCCCATGGCTGGGATGAAACCAAAGAGGAATGGGATTATGGCAATTACTATGGGGATTCTTCGGAAGCCCTGCAGAAGGCTGCAGGCGACTTCGGGGCAATCAAAGAGGCTTATACGGAGCTGGAAGCTTCAGGAGACTTTGAAACGTATGCTGACGATTACATTGACCCAAGGGACTTAAAACAGGCAATTGACTTTGTCAGGGGTACAGACCAGAGAACAGAGATTATAGCATCATCAGATGAGATATATAAGCTGAAGCTGAACCTTGTAAAAGAATACTTTGACGGTATGACGGAGTATGACTTTACCGACGGAGGCAGCGGTATGCCGAGCAGGCTTTATATGGAGACGATGGCGCATCAATTTGAGTTCGACGTTGATAACTTTAGCGACTATATTGACGAGTTAAACCAGGAAGTTTCAAGAGATTACAAGCCGATCGTAAGGATTCCGCATGGTATGGATACAAATCAGTTGATCTGGATGATGGACGACGAGGTACAGCAGAATATTAAACGTGCGCTGAGGGAAAAAGAAATCTATGAAGGACACCGTGGCAGTGAGTTGGAGGAACTGGTCGAGGAAGCGATGTCAAACAGGCTGTCGTCTATTGATGACAACCTGACTGTTATTGAGGAGCGGGAGCCGATGGAGGATATGTCAGAAGACAAGACAATCGTCGCAAGACAATACGAACAGCATCTGCGCAGAGTTACCCAAGCTGAAGATTATATTGAGGACTTGGAAGAAGAAATGAAAAAACACAGTATCGATGATTCATATTATCAGGAAATTCAATATGAGTTATCTAACAGTGCCCATGCTGTACTTAAAAATGTGATGGAGGAGAAGGAGAAATTCCTTAAAAAACACCTGGAGTTTTCCGTTACAGAAGATCCTAATATTCAGAATGAGGAACCCGGAGAAAAGAATGATATGAGAGCAAAAACGCCGGAAGAACTCAAGGAGGAGATGAAGGCACTGGGGTATGAATTTGAGAAGGAGGACTTCTTCATCATGTTCAAGGATACTGAGACTGGTAACGAGGTGGGCTTTGACGGCTGGGAAGGTGTACAGCACGTTGCTGATGAAATCCAGAGTGTAGCATGCAGATATTCAATTGAGGAATTAAAGGCGTGGCAGGCAGGTAATCTCAGTGTGCTTGCCTTTAGTGACCACTCTGACGATGTCATCGACAGGGCACTGCTGTTGAAAGAAAAAATCGGTTTAGAAAAGATATCAAATCTTTCATTCAATGAGAAGAAGGAAATCTTCAAGGGCATGACCTGCGAGGAACAGTTTAAAACCATGCTGGAAACAGAAATGCCGGAGACAGAAGGCAACCGACAGCTGCAGGATTCACTCTATGCATCCTATATGGAAGGTCCGCAGGACAGCTTCCTGGACAGGGGGCTGAGAAAGGATCTTTCTGAATCCATACGGCAGTTCATGGAAGATAAGACGAAACAGAAAGGAGTGGAACTGGAATAAATGAAGCGATCATACATTAATGGCAGCAGATCCTACACGCCGGTAAACGAAATAATCCGTTCCGGGATGGGAGAGATACGGCTCTTTCCAAGCATTGATATCTGTGTGGGAGTCAGGAGCCAGGAAGCAAGAACATACATAACCATATCCGATTCGAAGTCAGAACTGCTTAAAGCTGTAAGACAACAGCAGAAAGGGAGGAACCAAAATCATGAGGAGCGACAATGAAATAAAGACGATGAAGCTGAACAGGTTTCTGGCAAAGGGCAAAGTGATGCCCTTTTTTATTTTGTCCATAGACCTTGTCCTGTTCTTCCTGTTCAATTACGTGATCAACACGTTCTCGAAACTAGGAAGAATCGTTAACGATATAGAGAATGCGGGCGACTACATGGGCTTGGAAAACATCCTGCCTAACCTGTCTGGGGGTTCAGACGGCAGGACCACACTGTACCTGTTCATGCTGGCCATCTTGCTGGTGCTGGACGGCATCATGGCCTACCAGATCAGGACCAGCCTTGGAGACAGGGAGCTGAACCACGGACAGAAAGGCACTTCCCGGTGGACCACGCCGGAAGAAGTGGCGAAACAGTATAAGGCGGTCCCGCTGAA
Source organism: uncultured Eubacterium sp. (assembly GCA_900551775.1). Classification (GTDB taxonomy): domain Bacteria; phylum Bacillota; class Clostridia; order Peptostreptococcales; family Anaerovoracaceae; genus Senimuribacter. The sequence goes on from URXI01000087.1 coordinate 6,639, forward strand.
GGAGAAGTGTTATGACGGGCAGATCGGCAGCATCGTTCAGCGCCAGGGGAAGAAACTTTACATAGACGACAGCAAATCCAACACGCTGGTATACGGAACCACCCGTTCGGGAAAGGGGGAGATGCTGGTATTCCCAAGCATTGATGTGTATTCCAGGGCAAGAAGGCTGGAAGACAGGCCCAGCATGATCATATCCGATCCGAAACCGGAGCTGTACAAAAGCTGCAAGGAGACGCTGGAAAGGCGTGGTTACAAGGTCAGGTTCCTGAACCTGGACGACCCGATGCACTCCATGGGGTACAACCCGCTGCAGCTGGTCATCGACTATTATAAGACGGGCTATGTGGAGAGGGCGCAGATGGCCGCAAAAACATTCAGCTTTTCCATCTTTGCGGCGGATAACGGCACCCAGGAGCCGATCTGGAAGAACACGGCGACGGATCTTTTTACAGCCCTGATCATCGCAATCACAACCGACTGCCTGGAGGCGGACAGGGTGCTGAACGAAGTCCGGAGACAGGCATGGCAGGAAAAGAGGAATGAATTTGCAGACCTCAGTCCGGAAGAACAGGACTTTGCCAGAAAGAGATATGAGGGGTTAGAGAAGACGGAGGAGGATCCATTCCTCAGCGACTATGTGTCGTTTATACCGACAGAAGTACCTTTTAAGGAGGTCCATAAAAACGAAAGGAAGGTCAGCTGCTTCTCCTGCCTGAACTTCTTCCGTGAGCTGTGCGACAGGAAAGCCCTGGAAAACGCAGAATCACAGGAAGCCAGGGAAAAGATGGCGGAAACCGCACTTGACGAATACTTCAACAACCGGCCGCCCCTTGACTTTGCAAAGAGCCTGTATCAGGAGATCAAGACCGCCGGCGACAGGACGAAGGGAAGCGTCTATCTTAACATGCAGTCCGCAGTCTCCATTTTCGCACTTGACAATATTGCAAGGCTGACTGCGGAGAATGACGTGGACTTTGAAGAACTAGGATACGGTCAGCAGCCCGTGGCGATCTTCATCGGCATCCCGTCCGAGGACCGGTCAAACCATTTCCTGGTCACCACGTTTATCGCCCAGGTATACCAGAGGCTTTTCCAGCTCAGCAAGACCCACGATGCGAAACAGCAGGGGAAGCTCGACCGCCCGGTGAAGTTTGTACTGGACGAGTTTGGAAACTTTCCGGAAATAGAAAATTTTGCCGGGTTCGTGACTGTCTGCCTGGGGCTTGGTATCAGTTTTGATATCTATGCACAGGCACAGAACCAGATCACGTCCAAGTATAAGGATGATGCAAAGACCATATTTGAAAACTTTGCCAACCAGATTTATATCAAGAGCGTTGGCAGGGAAACCGCAGAAGATTTCTCCGAACTGCTGGGGAAAAAGACGGTCGTGGAAATCCAGCGGTCAGGGAGCAGGACCAGCTTCGACAAGAATTTTACTGAAACGGTTTCGGATAAGCCGCTCATGTATCCTGATGAACTTGCAAGACTGAGGGAAGGGGAATGCGTCCTGTACCGTGGGATCAAGAGGACGGACCGGCTTGGCGTTGCGATAGACAGCTATCCGATCATCAACGAGTACGCAGATAAGATGAGCTTTGCTGGGAGGATTGAGACTATCGGCAGTCTCATCGGTAACCGTCTTCTGAAAAACGAAAAAATCAGGCATCCATCAGAAGACAGGAATACCACGATCAGCGAGGAGTGGCGGATAAGGAAGGACCGCCGCCTGCAGGAGGAGGGGACTGCACTCCTATACCGGTGGCAGTACCTGAAGGATACGTTCCCTGATCCGGATACCATCCGGCTCGAAGAGGTCAACACCGAATCCCGCAGCCACATCGACTACACGCAGATGGTCTATGACCCGCAGGAAGTCCTGGCAGGACTTTCTGCCGGCAGAAAGAAACTGCGGCACGAATACACCATTTTTGAGAACCTTTCGAATTACGGGGTAATCTGCACAATGCTCAGGCAGCAGGATGCCGTTTATGAGAAGCACTTGGCCGTTTCGGGAAAAGACACGGTGTCAAGGATCACCGAGGCGGTATGCGGCAGCCCTTTCCCTGCGGATGCAAAGCAGCAGATACTGATGGAACTTGACAGGAGGTGGGCTGATGACAAAAGAACAATTAATTGACTTCTATCTGCGGAATAATGAGCTGTTCAACAACAATGATATCGTCGTAAGCATGCTGCGTGGAGTAGGGTGGTTCTTTTTTGAGCTTTTAGTCAAACTCGCGGACGCATGCGAGCAGCTGTATGACATTTCTTACGGATTGGTTGACTTCAGCTCATGGCCGAAGGTCAACCAATTTGTAGACGCCTTCAAGCCACTCTTCATCGCACTGATGGCCGTTTCGATTTTCGCACTGGGAATCATACTCATCATGGATCATGAAAAGAAGCCGAAGATCATTATCAATATCTGTATCGCAATTTTGTGCGTGACCTGCTCGACACTTGTCTTTTCCCAGATGAACCAGATCGCCAAAGACCTGAAAAGTGGCATCGAGGCAGTCGGGACGGTGGATGAGGAGGATGACGGTGTTTATGATATCGTTTCCACGCACCTCTTTGACATTTACCAGATAGACCAGGAAATCGGCATGAGCAATATTGACTTCGGCGAAAACGGAAAAGGTCTGCCGCATCCGAAAATGGATAAGCAGAGGCTGAGCGTCCTTGACTACAGCGAAGTGCTTGACTATGAAAGCGGCGATTACGAGTTTCAGGACGATGCGGCAGAAGACATACTCTCCCAGAAGCTGGTATCGCTTGGCGATGGTGAAAACTATGCGGTAAAGGACGTATACAACGGTGCGCTCTGGACATCGGTAGGGAACACGTTTTATTTCAGATATAAGCTGGACACGCTGCCTGCCGTCATGGAGCTTGTAGCGGTTATGTTATTGTACATCGCACTGTCATATAAATGCACCAGGCTGGCGTTTGAACTGGTATTTGCAAGGCTGCTTGCCTATCTGTATGCTGCGGAGCTTTCGGGCGGGCAGAAGATTGCAAAGATACTGACCTTCATCAGGGACACCTATATCCTGCTGGTCATTACGACGCTTTGCGTCAAAGTTTATTATCTGTTCAACGCATTTATCAATGAACACATAGAAAATAGCCTTGTACAGGGATTTCTGATTCTCTTTGTCGCATTTGCGGTTATTGACGGTCCGAATCTGGTAGAAAAACTACTTGGTATGGATGCGGGTCTGAAGTCATCTACAGCCAGGATGATGGCTGCGTACGGAATGATGAGGAGTGCGGCAAGGACGGCCATGGCACCGGGAAAAATGGCATACGGATACCACAGACAGAACGTCATGATGGGACGGCAAGCCGATGCAACTGCAGCGGCAATGAGAAATGCTGCAGATCTGAGCCAGGCCGGAGCCGGGACCGGCTTCATGGACGGAGATGCCGATAAGGATAAGGCTGCAAATGAAGGGGATAATGTCCGGCAGGGCGGAAATCCTGCAGAACGGCACGCTGAAGACGATGGTGCGGCCGCTTATGCACAGGCGGATGGCAGGAATGAAGAGACGCCTGAAAACGGTGGTAACGGTCCGGCCAGAACCCCTGACCAGGAATTTAATGATACAGGGTTCATGGAACAGGCAGGCCAGGACAATATGGCTGCAATGAATGAGGAATCTGAAGCAGGACAGGATGGTACCCACAGGCAGGAAGAAGAAGGCAGCATACGGACCGACTTTATGGAGGAAAGCCATGAGAACCAGGCAAACAGGCCTGCACCTTTGGATGAAACGACAGAGCCGGTCGGCGAAAGAATGGAGAGAATGGACAGGGCTGAAAACGAGCCGGCCCGTACAGAGCGAGAGAGCGGGCCATCATTAAGGCATGGCGACCGGGAAGAAGAAAGTTACTGGGACCACTTCATGAACCGGGATACGGACAGCCGTGACAGGGAAAGCAGTTTCAGACAGCGTAATACAAGGTCCGGCGACAGCATTCTGGACCGGTCGTTCAGAAACAGGAGAGGAGAGGATGAAGAATGAAGTATCTGGTTACAGAAGAGATAGAAAGCCCGAATAAGGTGAGCAAATATATCATGGTGGCGGATTTTTTCTTCGTCATCATCTATATGGGGATCGCCTTCGGCTTCATGTCACAGGTGCATGACAGGCTGCATATCCCTTACCTTATCTTTTCACTGGCCTTTTCCATCTTTCTGACATGTAAGAGCGGGTTTAACCGCAAGCGGAGGAACTACGAGAGCATGTTCCTGATGTTCCGGCACGACCTGAACATCTACCAGGCGATTTATGATTATGGCAGAGAGGGGGCAGAGGATGAAAGTGAAGAATAACAGGGAGGAAAGGAAAAAGGAGGCCGTCACGAAGACGAACAAGGATATCCTGCCGATACGATATTACGACGACGACGTCAAAGCCTTTGTGCTGGAAGACGGCAGCTATCTTGACCTTTTCGAAAAGACGGCAGATGACATTGACAATATGCTGGAGGACGAGATCCAGTATAAGATGATCAACTTTGCCAAGTTTTTGAAAATGTATAAGGACGATTTTAAAATCGTGACGCTGAACTTTCCGACCAATACACTGGCCCAGCAGAAACATCTAAAGAAAATCTTTGAACATACGAACGACCCTGTACGCCGTAAATGGTTGCAGAGGTCTATCACCGAACTGGAACGGGCAGACAAAGGTACCAGGAAGAAGGAATACTATTTTATTATCATAAGCGAAAACCTGGAAGCGCACTATGAGCATATCAAACAGATGGGAATCCTGGGTAGCAGCGTCAGGGAGGTTTCAATGGATAAGAAGGCACAGATCCTTTATAAGCTGTGCAACATGAACTCGCTAATTGTCAGGGAGGACGAAGAAGATGACATGGAAGATTAAAAAGAAAAAGAAAAAGCAGGGAAGGACAGTAGCGGAAGATCAGATCGATCTTCCGCTTTTTGAATATATGCAGCCCCAGGGAGGCATTACATTTAAAGAACCCAATTACATCCTGTCAGGCGATGGCTACACGAAGGTCATCCACATCTACAAACTGCCGACGCTGCTTGATGATTACTGGCTCAACAGTATTACAAAGCAGGAGGACAGCATAGCGACCATCGATATTGCAACTAGGGATAAGCTGGAGGTGCAGAGAAACATAAACCGTGCGCTCCAGGAGGAATACAGCAGGGAACGCCACGCTACGGACTTTCAGGAGATGTATGATGCCCAGAAACGCCAGAAGCAGCTGAAGACGATGTATGATGAAATCAAATCCATGGGCGAAGTCGTAAAGATGCTGCATCTGCGGATTTTCGTATCGGGCAAGAGCCTGGTCATGCTGGAGGAAAAGTGTGGAAAGATCATGGAGCAGCTGGAGGCAGATGAATTCATGCCGACCATCATGCTGAATGAAGGGGAGCGGGAGTGGAAGTCCCTTTTCCGAACCTATACAAAGCAGATGGCGGAACCTTTTGCAATGAAAGGCATGAGCCTGATGACGGAACAGATTGCCGGCGGCTATCCGTTTAAATTTTCCGACCTGCATGACCCTTATGGGACGCTGCTCGGATTCACTGCCTGTGGAGGCGTCGTCGTCTTTAACGAATTCACTAAAACCGCATGGCGTAAACATTATAACGCCGTTGCGATCGGGGACATGGCCAGTGGAAAGTCTACCCTGCTGAAAAAACGCTTCCGTGCAAGGGCGGAAGCGGGAGACTTCATACGCTGCTTTGACATTTCAGGAGAATTTACGGACCTGACAAAGGAATTCGGCGGCAAGATCATCAAATGTGACGGTCTAAACGGCATGCTGAACCCTTTCGAGATATTACGGTCAGGAGATGACGAAGCAACCAATTATGCCATGCATATTTCAAGGGTGAGCATCTTTTACCGCTGCCTTGCACCGGGTACGACGGAAAATCAGATTATAGACCTGCAGAACCTGCTGCGTGAATTTTATGAAATAAAAGAGCTGGTTCCAGATGGAAACAGGCGGATTACTGGTCTGCCGGCAGAACGATATCCAATATTTTCTGACTTTCTTTCGTTCCTTGACGGGAAAATGGAGGAAATGACAAAACAGGCCCTGGCATCCGACGAAGTGACACAGAAGCTGCTGACCGACGATATTGATAAAATAAAACAGATCGGCAAAACCTGCAGGTCCTGCATACAGAATTATGGCAGGATGTTCGACGGGCATACGTCCATTGACAATATCACGGACGAAAAAATAGTAACATTTGATATATCGACGATCAAGGACCTTGAGAATGTCTTTGTAGCACAGCTGTTCAACATGGTTTACCTCAGCTGGGACAACTGTGTTACAAACGGAACCCTGATGAAAGAATTATACGAGAAAAAACAGATTTCCATTGACGAGGTGGTCAGGACGATCATCCTGATTGACGAAAGCCACCGCTGGGTCAATACGAAGTACCCATTCATATTGGAGAGGATCACCATCATTCTCCGTGAAGCAAGGAAATACTTCGCCGGAATCATATTGGCATCCCAATCCCTACGGGATTACGTAACAAAAGGGGCGTCAAAGGATGACATGGAAAAACTCCAGGTTGTATTTGAACTTACACAGTATAAGTTCATCTTTAAACAGGACAGCTCTGTATTACCGTTGATCGACAGTGTCTTTGGCGGCATGCTGTCCCCGTGGCAAAGGCAGAAGATACCGATGCTCGGCCAGGGAGAGACGATACTGTCCATTTCAGGGGACAGAAATATCTTTTTTAAAGTCTGGCTGAGCAAGCAGTACGAGGAGACCCTCTTTGCGGGAGGTGCCTGATGGAAGGGATTTTGGCAGGAAAGAAAAAGGCTGC
>URXI01000088.1 GCA_900551775.1 uncultured Eubacterium sp.
TCTCTAACAACTACACTTTTATGGTACTAAATAGGCGACAAGGCGCCTTTGATCAAAACCGTGATTTCTGTAGGCTACAAAATGGAGGATTCCTTATGAAAAAATCCATTACGCTGAAAATATTTACTGTCGTGACCGGGCTATTTCTCTTGATTCTGGTGGTACAGTGGATTTTTGTCAGCAGCTTTTTTGATCGTCTTTACATCAAGAATATCAATGCAAACATCTATTCCAGTCTGGACGAAGTGACCGAGGACTTTCACGAGGCTGGTTCCGAGACATACTACAGGCCCTTTGAGGAGTATTCCTTATCGACCGGCTCTCCTGTTTTAGCTCTTCGCGATGACTTCAAGTTTGCCGATACCGGCTTTTTTAATAAACTGACCGCTCTTCGGGTGCAATGCGAGGATAATGGGAAAATTTATACGATTCCAGTCTTCTACCTGACGCAGCTGGATGAAGATGTGCTGCCCTCCATTAAACACGGCACCAAAATCCAGGCCAAATTAGTACGGGTGGGAAGCAGCGACCTCTATGAACCCCTGCTGCTGACTATAGAAGGCGTCCCCTATTCCAATCGCAGCAGCATGCACGAATACACCGTCTCTAACAGGGACGTCAAAATCATTAAATGCAGCGCCGAAGTTCTTTCCTTTAGAGATTACTCTTCTAACCCTTCTACCCAGAATCAACGGGCAGAACTGATCTATGAACATATCAGAGACTGTCTGATTACCAAAAGCAGTCTGGCAGACTTTATGTCCAAGAAAACAGGAAAATCGGAGGAGCTGAACGGTTCTTCTTATTATTTTATTTCCACATCTACAGCAAGGGATGGAAATCACTATTATTTTTTGACCTTGCACAACATCATCGTTACCGGCTATGAAAGCGCCTATCTGGGCGATGTCTTCAAGGGTTCTTTTGTTGTTCTCGCCGTTATTTTGATGGCTGGCGCTTACATTTTGGCTCGTCAGATTTCCAAACCGATGCAAAATCTCAATTCTGTGACCGACAAGATCGCCCATCTGGATTTCAGTGAAAAAGCCACCTATGAAGGAAAAGATGAAATCGGCCAGCTTTCCCAAAATATCAATACCATGGCCTCCAGCCTGGAAAGCGCACTGCAGGAACTGAAGACTGCCAATCAAAATCTGGAAATCGCTTCTGAAAATGCAAAAAACAATGAAAAAAGGATGAAAAAACTCCTCGGTGACGTTTCCCATGAATTCAAAACCCCTTTGGCTTTGATCGGCGGTTATGCCGATGTCCTCAGGCGCGGCATCAATGAGCAGGAACCAGATTACTATTTAGATATCATCATGGATGAAACGGCCAACCTGACCGATATGGTCAATGAAGCCATTGAACTGACAAGGATACAATCCGGCTATTGGAGCGTCCATATCGGTGAATACTCATCAAAGGATATCGTGGTTGCTGTTTTAGAGCGCTTCTCCCGCCGACTGGAAAACTTGGGATTTGTTGTGGAGACATGGCTCTGTGACGTCATGGTATCAGCAGATGCCCACCGTATTGATCAGGTTCTTTCCAATTTTATCAGCAATGCCATCAAATATGGAGACGCTCGCCGCCTGCTCTATATCCGCATGGAAGTAAACGACAATAACTTGATCATCTCCGTTGAAAACAGCAGCACCATCAGCGAGGACATCATGGAGAAAATATGGAATCGTGATTTCTCCATCGACGAACATACCCAGGCCCGTCTTCCTAGTCAGGGAATCGGCCTGGATATTGTGAAGAGCATATTAGATGCCCATCATAGCCATTATACAGTATCACAAAAGGAAGACATGGTCTGCTTTTCTTTTACATTGCAAATTATCCAGTAAAAGCTGTTGTTGTACGGTGTTGTTATACTTTTAAGGCAATCTGCGTTGAATTTGCATAACGATTTTTCCATTATCCCGTATTTTGGTTACTTTTTTATTGAAATCCCTTTCAAATATCAAAGAAAAAATCACGAAAAATAACCGCCTCACACAATTTTACATTTACTGTAAGAAAAAGACTAGTCTGCACTGATACAATCTGTGTAGACTAGTCTTTTCTGTTGTTAAAACCTAATTGTGATCCATTTTATGGAGCATGCCTTATGCAAAATCGTATCAAAAAGGCTCATAAGTATAACAACACTGTACCGGCAGGTCTTCAAGTGCAGTAAGTATCAATCAGTCTGGCGATATCCTGGGTGTTGATGCGGCCGGATAAGTCATCACAGGTGAACAGAATATCCTCATACATCCGGTAGCCATTCGTAAAATAAAGATCCATCTTTTTCAGGGCCCTATTGCAGTACTCTTCATCGACAAGCAGTCCCAGGTGTTCCAATAGTTTGAATTTATTTTGACTTTTTACATAGATTATAAAGTCTGGCGGTACTGTTTCACCGCCGATTTCCTTCTCTTCTTCGTAATGATACTGGATGTCCTTGACGAAGAGTAAATTTGCGATCAGCGCTTCCGACTTCGAGCGAACCTTCTCCCCCTTCAAGGTTTTATGCTTCAGTCCCTCTGGGAAACCCATATATTTATTATAGTCCGCATCACCCCATTTCTTTCTGTTATGTATTCCCGCCATGGCAAAGCAACACTCCGGCGGTGATCGATATGCGCGAGGCTCACCCGCCATGACCTCCTCTGGATCGATATCCTTGTAACCCTTAATCAGCTTTTCTAGTAAAGTACAGTTCTTCTTGATGTACTTCAAAGAAGTTTCGATAAACCTGCGTTTTTGCAGCTGTATTACTTCTTTATTTTCTGCGCCTCCGAGATAAATCCGCTTTCCGTTTTGTGTTTTATAGTAGTAAGTTTTCCCATTAATTACGGACGAAGACAAGCCCCCTTCAGGAAGACCTTTTAGCTGCTGAACGTACAGCTTTTGCAGCCGTTGTTGAAAGACTAGATCTTCTTCTGCATAAATCTTGCTGTTGTACATTTTCACCTCCCAATTATTACCATTATTGTATATCTATTGTAAGGGGAATACAAGGGTGAAAAACAGAAAAGCTATGCAAATTTTGCATAGCTCTCATAGCTTTTTTGTTTTCACCTAAATCATAACGCTGATCAGTTTCGGATCGTAGCCGATCTTCTTCAGTGCTTTGATGATCTTGTCCTTGTGCTCCGTGCCAAAGGACTCCATGGTAATCTTCAGTTCCACTGCCGCATTTCTGTTGGTGCTGACAAACTGGTTGTGATCCAGTCTGATGACGTTGCCCTGTTCTTCTGCAATGGTGTTTGCCACCCTCACCAGCTCACCTGGCTTATCTGGCAGCAAAACAGAAATGGTAAAGATTCTGTCTCTCTGAATCAATCCGTGCTGCACCACAGAAGACATGGTGATGATATCCATGTTGCCGCCGCTGAGGATGGAAACCACTTTCTTGTCTTTTGCTTTCAGATGCTTCAGTGCGGCGACAGTAAGCAGCCCTGAGTTCTCTACGACCATCTTGTGGTTTTCTACCATATCCAGGAAGGCCACAATCAGCTCATCATCTTCCACGGTAATCACCGCATCGATGTTCTTTTGCAGATACGGGAAGATCTCAACGCCGGGCGTCTTTACCGCGGTGCCATCGGCAATGGTGTTGACGCCATCAAGGGTTACAGGCTTGCCCGCTTCAAAAGAAGCCTGCAGGCAAGCTGCTCCAGCCGGCTCTACAGCTACGATCTTGATCTTCGGATTCAGCATCTTGGCTAGTGTAGAAACACCTGTAGCCAGTCCTCCGCCACCCACAGGTACTAAAATGTAGTCTACCAGCGGCAGTTCCTTGACGATTTCCATGGCGATGGTTCCCTGTCCAGTCGCTACCACAGGATCATCAAAAGGATGAATAAAGGTGTACCCCTTTTCTTCAGCCAATTTCTGAGCATAAGCTGCAGACTCATCATAAACATCGCCGTATAAAACGACCTCCGCTCCGTAACTTTTAGTTCTGTTTACCTTCATCAAAGGCGTCGTCGTCGGCATCACGATGGTAGCTTTACATCCATAGGCTTTTGCCGCATAAGCCACGCCCTGGGCGTGATTTCCTGCAGAGGCTGTGATCAGTCCCTTCGCTCTTTCCTCGTCAGTCAGTGTGCTGATCTTGTAATAAGCTCCTCGCAGCTTGTAGGCACCAGTCTTCTGCATATTCTCCGGTTTCAAATAAACTCTATTTCCACTCTGTTCACTGAAATAGTCACTATATAGCAAATTCGTCTCTATGGCAACTTTTTTTACCACCTCGGTGGCTTCTTCAAACGCATCTAAAGTTAACATACTTTTCTTCCTTTCCCTATGTAAATCTTGTCTTCTATTTTACCACAAATTTGCGGAAAAGGATAGTCACTAGCGATACATATACGCGGTCTTTTCAAAGGAAGTCTTGAGTTTATTGTAGATAGACATCAGTTGTTTACTAGCTACTGGCACCCCTCCATATCCAGTCTCAATACAGACATAAGGGATGCGATATTCGTTGATGACATAATGCTCCAAATCACCGTAGGTAGCTTTGGTGTAACTCTCGTCGATCAGATAATAGCCGGTCATCTCCCTGAACATCTTCGCCAAAGCGTAGCTCTTTGCTTTGTAGGACTTATTCTTATAGCCCCAGTAAATCACTTGTCCCATGCTGTGATAGTTGAGACAGGCCTTCATGTTGGTCATAGATTTCATCAGATCGCGAACCGCCTTCGCTTCGTTTTCAGAAAATCGGGAAGGACCAGGATAGCCTTCGCTGGCAGGCTTCTTTTCTGCCGGCTTTCCGGCATACATCTTGTAGTTTCGATTCAGATCCACGCCTCTGGCATTGGCTTTCCAGTTGCTGTAGCCTCCCCTTCTCGTCATCTTCTTGACTTTTTTGCGGAGTGCCGCATCCTTGATGGCTCCGGGGCCAGATTGACTGATGGCGATGCCGTCAGGGTTGACCATAGGCATGATGTAGATGGCAGTTTCATCAAAGAGCTGCCGGTAGGTTTTCCCCTTATATTTGCCTTCGTAATTGCGGCAATACCGTTCCACCATCATCATGACCACCTGGCAGTTGATGTATTCACGAGCATGCATTCCCGCCGTGACAAAGATCTGCTTTTCCGCCTGCGGATTTCCCAGGCAGAGGGCATAAATGTTTCTGCCGTCTGCAGTCTGTCCCAGTATCTGGCTTGTCAATCGATCAGGGTATTTAGCAGTCAGCTGCGTAATATCTTTTTTCAGATCCGTATAGCTGTATTTTTTGTCACTATGGCTGACGATATAGGATGTGGCAGCAGAAACCGGCTGTGGAATGATCGTCATCATCGTCAGGAAAAGAATCAAAATTACGGCAATTCTGCGTTTGCTGGTATTGATCATCTTTCGTCCCCCTTACTGCTCCGGCACCACGGCAAAGAAAATCAAATCCTCATCGCTGTCGTTGATTAGGCTGTGTTCATGGCCTTTGGGACAGTAATGGCACAAACCCTCCTCTACCTCTTCATAACCGCCATCATAAAGGGCTTTGCCTCTTCCTTTTAGAATATAGATGATTTCGCTGCTGGTATCGTGGGTATGCAGGCCGATGGACGCGCCAGGGGCAAGCTTGCCACGCATGATCTTACATGCAGGATCCACAAACATCCTGGATCTGGTCTCCTTTTCCCCGCCTCGAAAACGCGGAATGACTGTTTCTTCAATTTGTTCAAAATCAATTATCATCGCAAGCACCTCTTTCTTAATTTTATATATTATTAGTGTAAATATAATGTCTGCTTTTGTCAAATAAAACTATTAAAGAAGCTCTTTACGATAAAGTTACGCTTTTTGGGCACTTGCAACTTGGTTCGCGTAACCTAAGTATTTCATGCCGTGAAAATGAGGGGGTATAACTGATTTTGGTTACTTTTTATGCCAATTTAACTATCTATTTTATGCCTGAACCTCATAAAAAAATAACATTTGTAATATTTTTATAAATGCCCGTGAAGTTTCGCACTGTTTTCAACAGAATGGACCCAATAGCTGCCAGAGAGTTACGCAGAATCTTTAAGATACACATCAAAAAGCTTAACCATATTGTAAAAAGTTCCTTTGTCATACCCCCATACCCTATATATTTTTTTGTCAGAATCTGAGAGCATTCTCTAAAACGATAGAATCATAACCACCGGCTCAGCCGGTGGTTTGCTTATGCCCCTATAAGGGGCCTTCTCCTGCGGGCGTCTTAAGACGCATCGAAAAATCCGCCAACCGCACGTCTTCCCCCGGGTTAGCCTAAAGGCTTATTTCCTCCCCGGTCTATTGCTTTACCTTTTCTCCTGTGAATGGGTCGATGTACTCTTTGAGGCTGATCTGATCATTCGCGATGTCCTCCTGGAGCTGGTTCCTTACATACTCCGCAATCTTCTTTTCATTCTTCCCCACGGTGTCTACATAATACCCCCGGCACCAGAAATGCCTGTTTCCGTATTTGTACTTCATGTTTGCATGGCGGTCAAAGATCATCAGCGAGCTTTTCCCCTTGAGGTACCCCACAATGTCCGACACGCTGTATTTTGGCGGTATCCTCACCAGCATGTGGATATGGTCTGCGCAGCATTCCGCCTCGATGATCTCTATCCCCTTTCTTTCACAGAGCATCCTGAGGATCTTCCCGATCTCCACTTTCAGCTTTCCATAGATTACCTGCCTTCTGTATTTTGGTGCAAACACGATATGGTATTTGCAATTCCACCTTGTGTGTGCTAAACTCATACTATCAGCTTTCATAGCTTGATTCCTCCTTTGATTTCATGTGTACGGTTGGCGAACCAGTACCATTATATCACAGGAGGTTTTTTATTGCTTTCATCTGAAGATAGTCAACCACACCGGCATAGCCGGTGGTTATTTGTTCCTCACACTCCGTGCTCGGAACCGCCGCTAAAGCTCCAACTGCAAAGAGACTGCCAGTATGAACAGGCAGCCTCTTTAAGAATGAAAAGACTTATTTTGTTTCTTTGTTTTTCGCCAGTTTTGTCCTGACCTGTGCAAATGCGATCAAGAAGATAAACGGCAGTCCCAGCGCACCATATATGGTAAACATGTAGTTGGTCAGGAAATCGAACGGAATCAACATGGTCACGATGGTGACAAACACTCCGGTACCAACGGATAATAACAGGTATCTCTTCGTCTTCTCTTTTGCAAAGGTTGCAACAAAGGTGAACATGCCCGGCACTGCCGAGGAGTAGATTCCAAGGATGATCACGCCGATGAAAAGCACCGTGAGGAATGGCGACATCTGCTGTGCCAGATATAAGGTAGGTACGAGAACCTTTGAAACGCCTTCGATATCGCAGAGGAACGCAGCTACCATGATGAAGACTGCAAACATATAACCTACGTTGCCTACGATCATTCCGGTGATGCCTTCTTTTTTTGTATCGATGGTCTTCGCCGTCGTCGTCAGGAATGGCGCAGCCATCAGAGGTGCCCATGTTGCAAAGTACACGCCGCCCATGAACCAGTTATCTCCAATACTTAACAAATCCATGTCCTCTGCCGCCAATGCACCGGCTTTCAGCTTCTCCCAATTGCCGATCAGATAGATTCCGCCAGTTAACAGCGATACGATAATCAATAACGGCCCTATGGTTCCAATGATGTCAGCTATGCGGTGCAGGCCAAGCATAACCGTCAAAGTTACAATCGTACCCATGATGATGCTTCCAGCAACCATGGGAAATCCTGTCAGCTGATTGATGGTAGCGCCAAAACCGGAAATCATGACCGATGGTGCGAACAAGGCATAGACGACGGTCAGCGCCGCCACCACCTTGCCGAGATATTTTCCGCAGAAGTAGTCGAAAACACCCATCGGGTTTTCAAACTGCATGGTCTTTCCCAGGGACATATAGGATGTGGTCACGTAGATGTGGATGGCAATACCGATCAGGATCCCGATGAATCCTTTCATGCCATAGGCAACAAAGTACTGCATCATATCCTGGCCTGTTGCAAATCCGGACCCTATACAGTAGGAAATCCATACTCCGGCAATTTTTATTACATTTTTCAAACTTACTCTTGGTTGATTTGTATCCATTGCGTTTTCCTCCTCCTTATTTAAGGTTAAAACGACTCAATTAATCTTCTCATCACTGCCGGTGTATGAATTTCTAAGTCGGGAAGATAAACTCTCTCTGTAATGGTGTGGTAATCTTTGCCCCACGGTCCGCAGATAATGGACGGGAGCGCGATATATTCCGCTTCTTTCAGCGGAATGTCATAAACCTCCTGCGGCGTGACCATGCTCTTCAGTGCCTCTAGGTCCTCTGCCGGATTCACGCATGATATATAGCTGTTGTCAGAAAGACCCATGAAATACGGTACGACCTCAACAGTAATGCCATATTTCTTCAGTTCATCCTGGACGATACTGATCGTGCCTTCTCTGTCAAAATCTTTGAAGTAGTGGTTGTTTACAGCAGGCACATAAGGCGCCATCAGTCCGTAAATGATCATCGGATCTGTAATCTTCGATTGCTCGATCTCCCACTGCACGATATCAAAGCCTGTTGCCAGCTGAGTGACGGAGTCTCCTCTGTTGACAATTTCAATCTGTCCTTTGACAAAGGCATCCTTCTTCTCCTCGTAATGTTCCACATTCTCTCGATTATGCGCCTCCAGCTCTGCCAGGGACATGACCCGTACATTGTGGTTCGGATTGGGATGATCTGGCTCCATGAATGCATACGCCTTGTTGTAGGTTTCCACTGCTTCTTCCGCTGATTCCAGACAGATGTTGTGAATCGAGTCGAGAATCTTAAGTGCGTTATTGGAATTTGTAAACAACGTATTCAGATACAGATTCGTATAAAGGGGCACTGACACGTTGTAGAACTTTTTATTGTCCTTCATGTAGAGCACGGTGGGCGGTACGCACTTCTGACCGTAATCCTCGCTGCAGAGATCCGTGTTCAGTTCGATGCGCCGGACGATATTTGCTGCAATCAGCGATCCGTTCAGCCCCTGCATCAGATTTCCCACATGAACCAGCTTACTCTTGATGACGACAAAAGGAAGTCCTTTTCCGATGGAGCCGTCATAATAGGTATACTTCTCTGGACTGTCTTTGGACGTCGGTTCTCCATTGATCAGGAGCTTGTAGTCAAAGCCATATTTGTCTTTCAGTTCCGTAAACAATCCCACGCTTTGGAAAATCCCTTCCGCAGCAGTTTCTTCGTCATGAATGCCGACATAAAGGAGGTTCAATTCCGGGTTGATGTTCTTTGCAGCTGTTTCGAACAGCTGGCAGAGCATGACGGCTCCGCCGCCCTTCATATCCGCAGTGCCTCTGCCAAAGAGCCAGTCTTCGGAGTTCAGGTCTTTCACTACATCAGGATCGCTCCATTCCATGGCCTTCATCTTTTCCTTCAGTTTATCCGGCGTCAATGCGAATTCTTTCAGCGTGCCATAGCAGTCGATTTCGACACAGTCGAAGTGGCCAGAGAGAACCAGACATCTGTCAGACGTACCTTTGCGAAGCGCCCAAGGAATCAAACGTCCCATCCTGTCGTTTCCGTCATAAAGCCCGCAGCACTCGGGATGCTCTTCCCAATAGTCCTGTCCCTTGATGACTTCCAAGATATGTCTGGCCATATCGATTTCCAAAGTCGTGTGGGTATCACTTTGTACCGAAACCAAATCGAGCAGTAATTCTTTCGGAGTCCATTCTTTACTCATTTTCTTCGCTCCCCTTCTAATTTTACGCCATCAGCTCGTTGGCCAAGTCTACGGCAGAAGCAGCATCATAGGAGAATTTTGCGCCGATTTTTGCGCCGAAATCTGCTGTTACAGGTGCTCCGCCAATCATGATTTTCACATGATCATACTTAGGGTCAGCCTTCATCGCTGCAGCTACTTCATCCATCACTGTCATCGTCGTGGTCAGCATGGCTGACATTCCTACACAATCTGCCTGGGTCTCATCAAGAGCGCCCAAAAATCTTTCCGGTGTGACGTCGATGCCAAGGTCGATTACCTCGTATCCCGCGCCTTCCAGCATCATGCCTACAATCTTCTTGCCGATGTCGTGCAAGTCGCCTTTTACCGTGCCGATGACGATCTTTCCTTTCATTTCCCTCGTTTCTCCAACCATGAGCGGTTTCAGCATATCGTTACCCGCCTGCATCGCATTGGCTGCCATCAATACTTCTGGTACAAACATCTCACCTGTCTTGAACAGTCTTCCTACTTCATCCATTCCCGGTACCAGGCCCTGTTCCAAAACATCCAACGGCTTTATGCCCTCTGCTAACGCCTTTTCTACCAGTTCACAAACAGCATCATCATCGCCCTCAAAAACTGCATTTCCAATCTTTTCTAATAACATTTGTCTCCTCCTTTGATTAATACTCGATAGCTAATTCTTTTGCCCTGTCTTTGATAATCTCGTCAAAGACTTTGGCGGTTCTCTCGTCAATATAACTATATTCGTCCTGCTCAATAATCGTCTTCACCGCACCGTCCAGCTTCTCATTCAGCGTAAGGCCGCTTTCGGTCTGCCATGCCAGATACTGTTTTCTGTTGAAGTATTTCGGATAGAAAACTTCATTCCTAAAGTTCTTTGCCGTATGTTTCTGTGATACATAGGCACCGCCATACCCCACCTTGTCGATCAAGTCAATGGCAAGGGACTCTTCATCATAGTTGATTCCCTGGACAAATCTCTTTGCAAAGCTGATCTGTTCATCGACCAATAGGATCATGGACAGGTTCCCGATGGCGCCGACGCCGGTGTAGGCATTGTCGTGAACCAAATTTTCTCCGGAAAGCGCTGCGCACATGATGCTGTACATGGCTTCTGTACCTGCCTGTGCGTCAACCTCCAATGCGTCTGTGCAGCCAGAGGTTCCATAAACTGGCAGATCGTAATATTTTGCTAAGTCTGCCATTACTGCGTGGACCATGCCCAGTTCCGGCCCGCCGTAAACGTTCATGGTCGTCATCATATCCATGGCGCCGAAGATGTAGCCGTAGATGAATGGGGCACCTTTCTTCACCAGCTGATGGAGGACTAAGCCGGCCAGGCACTCTGCGTTACTGCATACGATGGATCCGGACAATGTCACCGGAGAGGTGCCGCCTGACACGCCCCCCGAAGCGTAAGTCGTCGGGATTCCATATTCGGCGCAGAGCATCAGCTTCTGAATGGCCTCTTCGCTGTTCATCAAAGGGGAAACCGGCTCGTTGTAGAGCATCAAGGTAGGATTCCGTTTCAGTTCCTCGTAGCCCCCCGCCATTTCCGCACACATATCGATCAATGCCATCAGGTTTCCTTTGTCTGTTGCTGTGCAGAGATTCGGTTTGCCACAGTAGGTTCGCATGGTTTTTAAGGTAATCATATCGTGAAGATGCTGTGGGATGTCCTGGGCAAGCCCCTGATTCGATACATAAGCAAAATTGTCTGCCTTGTCAACGACCTTTGCGATGTTTTCGACATCCTTCAGCACTGTCGGTCTGACTTCTTTTGTATATGGGTCCATATGGGTAGGAAGATCGGTTCCCGTTCCAAAATACACATTGTTTCTTTCCAGGAACAGGCTTCTCTTCCCCTGCGGATTTGCGACGACGATTCTGGAAGGTGCCGACTGAATCGCCGCTTTTACCATGGCCGCCGGTATTCTGACCACCTTTTCATCAAAATCCACATAGGCGCCGCCTTCTGCAAGAATCTTCAGGGCTGTCTCTTCATAAATTTTCACCCCGGTCCGTTCTAGCACCTCCAGGCTTGCATTGTGAAGCCGTGTCAGCTGTTCATAAGAACACATTTTAAAATCATGGGTGAAATTTCCTGTCTGGTTTACATACATATTTCTGGTCTCCTTTCGTGTGTGAAATCTATACTTAACTAATTTTGTGGTTGCGTGAAATAATGGGCTTCATGTTCTTCTATGATTGCGTCAAACTTCGCTTCTAATTCCTCAGTGAGGAACGTCGGAACATCTCCCTCTATGATCTCTTTGGCTTTTGCTGTCAGCTGATCAGGAATATTGGGGCTGCCCTCTGCAATCCATGCCACATTTCTCTTGCGGTTGAGGAATTCTGGCAAGTAGAACTCTTTTCTGAATTTCCTCGCAGTTTCCTTTGTCTGCAGATAATTACCGCCGATGCCGATTTTCTTGATCAGATCGTAGCCGATGCTTTGCTCTGTGATCTCGATGTCCTGCGCATAACGCTTCACAAAGGCCAGCAGCTCATTGGCAGCCAATATCGACTGCAGGCAGCCCATCTGGCCGATGCCCATGTATCCGTTGTCATGGACAAAGTTTTGTCTGCCATAAATCGCAGTCATCATGCTGTAGATCATCTCTGCGCCCATCTGGAAGTCGATTTGGTTTGCATCCGTAGCGCCGGAAATGCCAAAGGTAGGTAAATGATAGAACCTGCCCATTTCGCCTACAAAGGAGTTCATCAGTCCGTACTCCGGTCCGCCGTACATGCATACCGTGGTCTTCATATCCATGATAGAGGCTTCGATTCCATACATGAACGGTGCACCCGGTGCTTTCAGCTGGTGAATCACCAGTCCCGTCAGGCATTCTGCGCTGCCGATTGCCAGGCTTCCTGCCAATGTCACAGGACCCGTGGCACCTGCCGTGATTCCAGCCGTATAGGTGACTGGGATGCCATATTCCGCACAGAGAAGCAGTTTTCCCAAAGACTCCTCAGAATGCTGCAAAGGGGAAATCGGTTCGGCATAGTGTACAAAGGTCGGTTTGGCTCTCAGCTCCTCATAACCTCCGGCCTGAGCCGCCGCCATATCGATAATTCCTTTCAGGCTGTATGGATCCGTCGCCAAGGTAAGAATGGGCTTGCTGCTATATTTACGCATGGCTTTGTAATGGTACACGTCTGCAACTCTTGGATTTTTATCATTGGCCAGGGCATAAGGGGCTAACCAGTCTATGAACTTACAATGCTCGGCAATCTTCGCGGCGTTTTCACAATCCTCCAGCTTCCCCGGTCTGATCTCGCCCGAGTATAAGTCAATGAACTCCGGCATATCCGTTCCTGTTCCGAAGGTTATCACATTGGGTGCAAGGCAAAACGCCTCTGTTCCATCGACGTTATAGATGGAATACTGTGACGGAGCGCTGGCAAGTGCCTCCTCCACCATACGTTCAGGGATCTTTACTAAATTTTCGCAAACCACAGCGCCTGCATTCTCAAGGAGCTTTCTGGCCTCCTCGTGGAATACGTGCATGCCGATTTCAGAAAGAATTTTGATTGAGGTCTGATGAATCATTTGCTTTTCTTCATCACTCCATCTTTCAAATCTGCCTATGGCTTCATTTGAATCGAACTTTATCATTTCCGTGCCTCCTAGTATAATAATGATGTAGTCAAGAATGACTACCAGTTAATCGTTG
>URXI01000089.1 GCA_900551775.1 uncultured Eubacterium sp.
CAAGACGGCCTCTTTTTTGATACCCCTATTCGTTAAAATACTTCAGTTTCCAGACTGCTACAGACACACTGATGACCAAAGCACCTGCTGCGGTTAAGAGAATCCGTATGGATACGAGATCTGCCAGGGGTCCAAATACGACCATCCCCAAAGGCAAAGCGCAGGAAGCAGCAATCTGCATAAAGCTGAAGACCCTCCCCTGCATCTGTGGCTCGACCTTCTCTTGAATTGTCACAGTAATCGGTCCGTTATAGCACGGCGCGGTAATGCCAATCAGGGTATTGCACGACAGGTAGAGAAAAAACAGGGGTGCATTGCCCAGGCCTATCATTAGTAGGCCATAAAGCGCGCCCGCCGCCATCGTCGTATTGATTTTGTTCTTAAATCCGCCCCATGAGGTTATCAGCAGTCCCCCTAAAATCATTCCCAGGCTGTAGGTCATTTCACTGGCGGTCAGCCGCCACACTTCCGCACCAAAGGTTCTGCTCACCATAAGTGGTGTCAAAAATGCAGAGGGGCTGATTAAAAATAGAATGATGACCTGATAGATGAGAATCCTCTTAATGAATTGGTTCTCCTTTAGATAGGAAAATCCTTCTTTTATATCTTTAAGGTTGGAGCCTTCTCCCCGCTCCGCTTGGTCATAAGGCTTGACGTAGATTGTGGCAGTTATGCTGATGCCAATGACCGCGGTGATGACATCAATAAACAGCGTTATCTCCAGTGACGCAATGGTCAGAATTGCTCCGCTGACGACCGGGGACAGGAACATCATCAGGGAGGACAACGTGCTGTTGATGCCATTAATTTTCATGAGTTTCTCCTGAGGGACAATCTGCGGGATAATCGCATTGACTGCCGGTGTCTGGATACCAGTGCCTGCTGACCGGATAGCTAATACTATGAACAAGGCCCAATTGTAACGATATCCCATCAGGAATGCCACTGCCAGCAGCAGAGTTGACGCGGCAATGGCAGCGTCCGCAAGCATAATCAACTTCTTCCGATCGTATCGGTCTATCCACGCCCCGGCAACGAGAGATATCACAATCTGCGGTAAGAATCCGCACAGTGTTGAGATCGTAAGCATTTTTCCTGACGATGTCGTTAACGTAATATGCCAGATAATCGCATACTGTACCAGTGACGATCCCAGAAGTGAAATCGTCTGTGCAGTTAAAAACTTTTCAATCGTCGTTTTCCAACTTATATTTTTCATGAACAAATCCTTTCCAAACAAAAAAGCTGTAAGCAAAACATTGCCTACAGCCTCATACACACAGATTTTTTCAAAGGGAAAATGAGTATCAAAAAAACAAACGTATTCTATCATACGTCTTTATCCCACTTTCCGATGAAATACAAAGCATCCGTGCTTTCTGTTATAGCTCTATACAATGTTTCATCGGTACCATTTGCATAGAGCGGATTCGTCTTCTCAGTTTATCTATTACAGTTCTGTTCATTTTAATTCCACCTTTATCAGATTTTAATGATAGCACGTTGATGTACTTAAGTCAATGGGTGCTGATTCGTTCGCACGGCAAACGCATGAAAGCTGATAAAGGCAGCCTGCCGATGCAATTTTAACTATATGACGTTGCTTTTCTAAAATTGAGTATAATTTTTTGGAAGCAAATGTAAATACAGTCGAAATTAGAGCGATTTTATGCTGTTTTTACGATAATTAATGGGATATATTGATATTTTTTATACTCATTTTTTGAATATGGCCTCCAAATAGTTAAATTCCTTCTGTAACGGAGCCGACTTCGTTTATCATCGGATTTTCGTGCGTTTGCCGTGATTCGTTCGTTCTATCTGCGTATCCAGCCAGTTGCGCTGCACGTGAAACACATTTTGACATAAAAGGTATCTGCCGCAGCAAAACGGTCCATACTATTTGATATATATCTTAATTCACAAAGGAATGATCGGAGGAAACTATGAATCTTTTAGAACGGGAAAAATCGCCTTATCTTCTGCAACACGCAGACAATCCTGTGGACTGGTATCCATGGTGCGAGGAAGCATTCAGGGAAGCCGCCGAAAGAGACGTTCCGATCTTTTTAAGTATCGGTTATTCGGTCTGCCACTGGTGCCACGTCATGGCGCACGAATCCTTTGAAGATGCAGAAGCAGCTGCACTGATCAACGAGAATTACGTCGCTATAAAGGTTGACCGGGAGGAACGCCCGGATATCGACGCCGTTTATATGGCATTTTGTCAGGCAGTAACGGGATCAGGCGGCTGGCCACTGACCATCATCATGACCCCGGATAGGAAGCCCTTTTTTGCGGCAACCTATCTTCCAAAGCGCAGCCAATACGGCCATTTAGGCTTAATCGAACTGCTCACTGCAGTCTCTTCAAAATGGAAGCAGGACAGAACACAGCTGCTGCGCCAAAGCGATGAAATTATAGACTTTCTCGAGGGCCGCACGCAGCGAGAAGACAGCGGCAACGTAAATCCAGAGCAATTGATAGAAGAAGCCCTTTCCTATTTTGCGCAGAGCTTTGACCCTGAGTATGGAGGTTTCGGCAAAAGCCCCAAATTCCCGTCGCCCCATAATCTCTTGTTCCTCATGGCCCAAAACCAGGAGGCGCCTCTTGCCATGGCGGAAAAGACGCTGATCCAGATGTACCGGGGCGGCATCTTCGATCACATCGGTGGCGGCTTCTGCCGTTATTCTACCGATGACAAATGGCTGGTTCCCCACTTTGAAAAGATGCTCTATGACAACGCCCTGTTGATCCTCTCTTATAGCCAGGCTTACAAGGAAACGGGCAAAACAATATATAGCGACATTGCAGAAAAGACAGTGCGTTATGTGCTGCGGGAATTGACAGACGGCGAAGGTGCATTTTACTGCAGTCAGGATGCGGACAGTGACGGCGTAGAAGGGAAGTTCTATCTGTTCAAGCCGCAAGAAGTGAAAGAGGTGTTGGGATCAAAAGCGGGTGCAGAATTCTGCCGGCGTTATGATATTACCAAAGAAGGCAATTTTGAAGGTAAAGGGATTCCCAATCTCATCAAAAATCCAATGTATGGGGAAATGCCCGAGGAGTATATGCTGTTGAAACTGTACCGTTATCGAATGCAGCGAACGGCACTGCATAGGGATGATAAAATACTCACCAGTTGGAACGGGCTGATGATCGCGGCCCTGGCAAAAGCGGCCCGTCTGCTGGACCACAGAGATTATCTGTCTGCGGCGCTGGATGCGGCAGACTTTGTCTGGGAACATCTGCGCACTGACGAAGACAGGCTCCTTGCCCGATTCCGTGAAGGGGAAGCAGCCTATCCGGGAACCCTGGAAGACTACGCTTACCTGGCCTTCGGGCTGATAGAATGCTACCGGTGCACCTTTGATCCCTCCTATCTGAAAAAAGCCGTCAAAATGGCTGATCAGATCATGGATTTGTTTTTCGACAGGGAAAAAGGCGGCTGCTATCTCTATGCCAAGGATAGTGAACAGCTCTTCCTGCGCCCGAAAGAGACTTACGACGGTGCCCTTCCCTCAGGTAATTCCGTAGCCGCTCTGGTCATGCGAGAGCTGTCATTTTTTACAGGGGAGGAGCGATGGCGCAGCGCTTTCCAACAGCAGGCGGACTTTCTGATGGGTGAGGCCGCGCAGTATCCTGCCGGTCACAGTTTCTTCCTTTGGCAGATGACCGAAGAACTGGCAGGCACCAGGCAGTTAATCTGCGTCTGCAGCGGGTCTTCCGCCTTTGACCTGCAGGACCTCTGGCAGTTTGACATGGATATCCTGGTCAAAACAGAAGAAGACGCAGCCTCCATTGAAGAAGCCGCGCCATTCTTAAAAAACTATCCCATCCCCTTTAGCGGAACCGACTATTATCTTTGTCAGGGGCATACCTGCCATGCGCCGGTCAAATCTCTAGAAGACCTGAAAAGGCTAATGGCTTCTCTCTCTGACGATATATAGCGGACGCTTTTTGTTCTCCAAGTAGTCCTTTGACAGATAGGCGCCCAGAATATAGAGGAACAGCATCTGCAGGCTGCCCAGCATGAGCACCACCGTGATGATGATATCGAAGCTGCTGACCGCGCCGGGCAGCCAGATGCTCTGAATCAGATTGACGCCGATGAACAGCAGCCCTGCCAGAAACAACAGGCACCCTGTGAGCCCCGCCAGCTTGAGGGGTGCCGTTGAAAAGGCGAGGATTCCCTCAAAGGCATAGGCGAACAAGCTCTTGAAACTCCACTTCGTCTCTCCCATGGCGCGCTCTACACTTTCATAAGGGATCCACTTGGTATCAAACCCGACGAAAGAGAAAAGCCCTTTCATGTAACGATTGTATTCTTTCATATTGAGAATGGCATCCACCATCGGCCTTGCCATCATGCGAAAGTCCCCGTGGCCGTCTGACATTTCCATATGAGTCAGACCTTTGCCGATCTTGTAAAACGCCCTGGAGAAGAAGCCGCGCAGGGCACTGTCCCCTTCGCGCCCTTCTCTCAGTCCTCCGCAGCAGTCATACCCCTCTTTACTGACCACCTTATACATCTCCGGAAGCAAGGCTGGCGGATGCTGCAGATCCGCATCCATGATGACGCAGTAATCCCCTTCTGCCTCCGCAAGCCCCGCATACATGCCCGCTTCTTTCCCAAAGTTTCTGGAGAACCCCACATAGCGGCAATGATCGTCCCCGTCGTGAAGCTTTCTCATGATTTCCAGCGTCTTATCGCTGCTGCCGTCGTTGACAAAGACAAACTCGTAATCCACTTCTTCCATTGTCAGCAAAACCTTTGTCGTCTCCATGTAAAACATCGGCAGCGACTCCTCTTCATTATAGCAAGGTACGATGATACTGATCTTATCTTTTCTTTCACTCATGAGAAACGCCTCCCTCTTTAAAAATGCTGTACTTACAGGCAAAGTAGTTGAGTATGACCGTAATCACGCTGACCATCACTTTGGACGGCAGTTCTGCCGCACCGACAAAGCCGACAAACAGGAACAGGAGCAGATTTTCCACCACCAGTGTCGCCAGCCTCAGCCCGAAGAACTGTATGAACTCCTGCTTTTTATCACCGTCAGAACGGAAGACCACATGCCTGTTTGCATAATAAGCAAAGATTACAGCGCCCAGCCAGGCGATGCTGTTGGCCAGCAGATAGTCCAGCGACAGCATCGTCAGTAAGATGTAGATGATATAGTTGATGACCGTCGTCATTCCTCCCGTCATGACATAACGGAAAATCTGTGAGTTCTGTAATTTCTTCATATCCCTTTCTTCCTTTCTTTCCATGTGATAAAACAGAGGATCAGCAGTGACAGGATGCTGATCGCAAGTCCCGCCTGAAAGCCTGGTGCAGTATAGCAAATCTCTATCTTATGTGCTCCCGCTCCCAGCGGAAAGCCTGCAAATGCAGTGTTGACCATTTCGTAATTCACTTCTTTGCCATCCACAAGGATCTGATAGCCCTTACGGTAAGGATAAGAGGTGATAAAGTATCCGTCCTTCTCCATCTCTATTCCCCCGTCGAATACGGTCTGTCCATCCCGCCGTGCATCTTCTGCGATGACCGGCATCGCGATATCCTCATGCCGCAGATACTGCCTGTCCAAGGTGTAAACCTTCAGACTGCTGATACGGTAATCTCCCTTTGAGAACTCCATTTCCAACTGTTCCAAGCCGTCCCCCGTGTCCAGCACATAAGTGAAGGTATGGTTTCCATTGGGGTAAGGAGCGCTTCTGCCTGACAGGTTATTTCTCATACCGTTGATTCCGATGACTACCTCTCTGCCTTTGGTGCTCTCTACGTCAAAGGTGATGATCAAAATCTGTCCCGCCAGCTTCTTTGACAGCGGCAGCGTGGTTTTCACTTCTTCTGGAAAAGAGAGCTGGCCGCCTTCTGCACTTGCAAAGCATTGGTTCACGCCCAGCAATTCTCGCCGCTCTTCTTTGACGTGCGTAGCAAAGCCGCTCTCCGTGGCTTTTCCCGCTACGACCGCAGTGGTAGAGAGAACCTCCAAGTTATGCGGAAATGCAAGGTCTTCATAAATCGCCCGCGAGAAAAGTTTATCTGTCCCATAGCAAATAGGCAGCACATTCTTATTTTCCGCTATGACGTAGTTCCCCTTTTGCCTGACTACTTCGTAACCGTAAGGAATGTCTTCTGCGCCAGCAAGGAGATAGCGAATACCCATAAAACTGTTGAAACAGCTGTTTTCGTTCGGCATCAGTACCACCCGGTTCCGCAGGCTGATGGGATTTCGCATCTCGTTGTAATAGAAATCAGCATATCGCTTGTTTTCAATCGAAGAATACATGGCAGTCTTGCTGATGCCGCCTCCCGGAAGCGTATTGCTGTTGACGTAGTTATTGGCCAGTACGTCAAAACGGTAACGCCGGTCTGTGACCACCTCTCTGATTTCTGCCGATGTAAAATGGCTCTGTCTGTCATCGTCAGACCGCAGATAGTCCTCCTCATCGTTCACGCCCAAACTGACGAGGATCGGCACCATCAAAATCAGAGCAATGGCACCCTTTTTCATCCAATCCGGCTTTAGCAAAAATCGCTGCGCCAAAACCCATATCAGCAGGACGCCTGCATCAAACAGCATCAAATCCTGCCAGGGCGAGAAAAGAGCCGGCAGAAAGCAGAGAACAGCTGGTATCAGCATCCATTTCTGCTTCTTCTCGTAAAGTGCCTGCAGCGTATCTGCGCAGATCATCGCCAGCAAGGGCAGGAAGGGAATCAAGATCTTTGCCCTTGGATAGAGAAATCCGTTCAGCACCAGTGAAACTGCTGGTACCGCCATACAGACCAGGAGGACGACTGCCAGAACTCGCTTTTTTCTCTGCCCCATAGAAAGCAACAGGCAGTACAGGGCCAGCAGGGACATGCCGCAGCCGTAAGGGTAATACAGAAGTCCGCCCAGCTTCGGATCAATCATTTCCATTGGCTCTGACATGAATCCGCCTGCATCCTTAGAGGTGGACAATATGTTCAGCGCTGTGGGCAGAAGCAGTACCGCTGCCATGCCGATGGATATGGCTACGGCGAGAACCGCTTTGCCAAAGGTGCGCAGCTCCGGCTTCCAGTCGCTCTTATAAAGAAAATAGATGAGGCAGACGATCAGAGCGGCAAAAGCGTAGAAAAAGCTGTGCATGTAGATCAGAAAGAGGGAGACGGCCATGAGCAGAATCTTCCCCTTTTCTAAAAGCCTGTCGATTCCCATCAGCGCCAATATTAGAAAAGGCATGTAGTTTACAAAGATAATCTGATGATGAGCGTGATAAAAGCAAGCCGCTGCGGCCAGCAATACACTGCCGCTGACAGCCGCAAACTGCGCCAGGTTCTGGCGCCGCAGCCAGAAGTAACAGAGATTGACGCTTGCCGCCGCCCCCAGCAAAGCATAGCCGGCTATGATGTATTTCATCTCCAAATCCGGCACCAGGCATGAAAACAGCACGTCCGGCCGCAGTAATCCGTAGTACGCCAGGTCGTAGATGCTGCATCCTCCCCCGCCAGTAGAAAACTGGGGAAACAGCGAGCCTGTACTGAGCATGGTCTGCCTGATATTTTCTGCTGCCCCTACATGTTGACTGTACCAGTCACCTTCCGAGCCAAAAAAATCCCCCTGACTGAGAGGCAGCAACAGAATTGCCAGACTGAAAACAGTTAAGATGATATGAAGCTTTATTGTGTGCCTGTTATCCATGCCAAATCCCTTTCTTTTGTAATACCTTTTTTCTAACATCATTGATCATACATTAGACTTCTTAATGAAACGCAGATGCAATTCTTAATATTTCTTAAAAAATTCTTAAGACCCTTGTTTTCATCATTTACTTTAGCATTGGATTATCACAAGGCAGTCTCAAAAATATCACAGGTTTGTTACTTTTTTCCGCTTTTACTTATTCATCATGATTCTTGCTGGTTTGTTACATAATAAAATCAAAACTTTATTGACAGTCATCCTTTTTAAGAGGTATGATTTTGTAAAAAGCTGAAAGAAAGGGCAGTAGGACATGTGCAGCAGATTTTATACAGATAAAGAAATAGCCGAACAGATTCTGCAGATGGCCGGCAGCAGCGCAGAAGATTTAAAATTAACCGATGGAGGGAATGTCCTTCCCTCGCAACAGGCGCTGATTCTCAGCGGCAGGGAGCCGGGCTTCTATGCAGAGACGGTGGCGTGGGGGTTTCCGCGTTTTGATGGAAAAGGGCTGCTGATTAACGCCCGCGCAGAAACCGCACCAGCGAAAAAGACGTTCAGAGACAGCGTCCTCGAAAGACGCTGCGTGATTCCTGCAAGGCATTTCTATGAATGGGACAAAGAAAAGAATAAGTTTGCATTCCGATATGGGGATCAGCGTCCTCTCTTCATGGCGGGATTTTACAAGCAATTTGAAGAGGGTGACCGCTTTATTGTCATCACTACAGAGGCAGGTGACAGCGTGCGCCCGGTCCACGACAGAATGCCCCTGATTCTGCCGGAAGAACAGCTTAAGGACTGGATCTATGATCAAGATGCAGCGATGGAAATGCTGATGCAGCCCTCCCCGCTGCTGGAGAGGTTTCAAGAAGAAGAACAGCAAAAAATATCCTTGATATGACACGAATTATATTGCATTTTATTCAATAAATCGATAGACCAAATACAACGACGTGGTCTATTATGAGAAGGAGGTCCCATATGATACCATTAAAAATAGACACTTTACTTGCTGGTCAAGTAATCTGGAACACATTTAATATATTTATGGTGTTCTGCTGGTGATAGCGGCCCATATCAAGCACCGCTTAATGTTTACGCTAAAAAAGGAAAAAGAACGGATAAGCAAATGTATTATTGGATTCGTCCAGCCTCATTAACTACTCCCGCCAAAAAAGATGAAATTGCTGATTTATTTGATAAATTCAACTCAATTCCTTTTGACGATCGAGTAAATAGATCCGCAACAATTAACCACATACGCAGGGGATATTTAGAAGATTTTTTGCTGGAAAGTAATAGTTCTCTCGTTGCAGACTTGGATGCAAACTCATTAGAGGAGCTTTTAATAGCTGCAGAAGTATGGAAGCAAGTTAAAAATGTCCTTGATTACATCAAGACTAATATAATTGAAGAGAAGGTCGTTAAAATTCAAAATCAAGCTGAGGCACAGCGGTATTACAACTATCCGTATAATGCATTGGAAGAGGCTTTGGTGAACGCAGTTTTTCATAAGTCTTACCAAGAGCCTGAACCAGTTGAAATTAGAATTTATGTGGACAGTATCCAGATTATTAATTATCCTGGTCTAGCAAAATGGATAAATCCAGAAAAATTTGCCGCCGGAAAGGTAAAGGCACGTAAATATCGCAATCGTCGTATTGGAGAACTGTTTAAAGAAATTGATTTAGCTGAAAAGCAGGGTACGGGAATTCCTAAGATTCTACGTGAACTGAAAAAAAATGGCTCCCCTGCTCCAGAGTTTGAAATGGATGACGACAGGACATACTTAATCACGATAATCCACATTCGAGATGGTTTCAAAGTAGAAAACAAAATGAGCGATAAAATGAGCGATAAAGAAAAAATGTTTTATCATTTGCTTATACAGGCATTCGAAAATAACGACTTCGTTACAACAAAAATAATGACCGACTTCACGGGGATGGCACCATCGACCACCCGTCGTTATCTAAACAAATTCTGCGATTTGCAAATCATCAGATCCGATGGTAAAAACAAAGGCACAAGGTATTACTTGTTTTAACTCAAATTCTAACGAGGGGTGGCCTACTGGTCATCCCTCCTCTCTTTTAGTCTTCCGTTTCCACGATATATTCCTTGATTCCCAAAAGTTCTGCCGTATCAACGTTTTCCCTGACGGCATTTTCTTCCCTCTCAAAAGAAAGCGTCGCTTTGAACTGATCACAGTCGATGCTGATATCGAATGCTCCCCCCAGGGTGCTGGTATAGGTGCTGACGATGGCCAGTCCCAATCCATTCCCCTCGCTGGTACGGGCTTTGTCGGCGCGGGCGAAGCGCTCAATGATATCTTCCTTATCAAAATCCATCAGATAACCTGCAGTGTTGGTGATTTCCAGACAAACCCTTCCCTTGTCGCCACTTTGATCGATATAGGTCTTCACAAAGACCCGAGTTCCTTTGGCAGAGTATTTCAGTGCATTCTCTATGAGATTCTGGCAGATGCGGTACATATGCAGATTGTCGCTGATAAAGTGGGTATCCTCTTCCGTCAAAATTTTTACAAAATGCAAGTCAGAGGTCTGGATTCGGTCTTGCAAATCGGCAAAGAGTTGTTCAATCAGGCGGTTGAGACTGATCAGTTCCATGTTCATCTTGATATTGCCGCTGCTAGCCTTTGCCAGAGAAAACAGACTCTCAATCATGACCTTCAGTTTCTCCGCCTTATCGGACAAAACCTCCACATAATCCTGCATGGTATCGTCCAGTTCCTCTTTCTTCATCAGCTCGATATATCCGACCATGGAAGTCAGCGGCGTCTTCAGATCGTGAGATACGTTGGAGATCAGATCCACTTTCAGCTGTTCACTCTTGGCCGCCTTTTCAATGCTCTCACGTTCAATTTCCAGCGCATCCTCCAAATTTTTCCGATTGATTTCTGTCATTCGTTCCATCAAAAGGTTTAACTGCTTCTTCATGAAGTGTATTACACAGATTTCACTGATGATGCCTTGTATCAATGCGGTTGCATACAAAAGATACATATATGCAAGGTTATAAGCGTAATATCTGTATTCACTGGAAGAGTACATCAGGTATGCAAATAGTAATGCTCCAATAGCAACGATTGCAATGGTCCTCTGCTGTTTGTGCCATCTGTCTTTCCACTCCTCGTAAAAGGCTTCGTCTTCTGGAACCCAGTCGGCATACACCCTCAGCAAGATGTATCTGACAATATGCCAGACCCCAAAGCCGAAAAAGAGGTTTGGAACTGCGCCCATGAACCAGGTCTGCTTCGTGGACATGCTTCCATACATATATGCCATGCCAAAGATTCCATAGAAGATGGCTACACCTATTGCCAAACTGCCGATTCCTAAAAAGAGTCTTTTATTCGATTGTATGAACGAAATGATCGTACTAATTGTATTTTTCCATCTTGTAGCCAATACCCCACACCACCTTTATATATTTAGGATTCTTTGTATCGATTTCTATCTTTTCGCGGATATGGCGGATATGCACCATGACCGTGTTCTCCACCGTGAAATCGGCCGTCTCCTCCCACACACTCTCGTAAATCTGCTCCGCCGGAAAAACCTGACCAGTATTAGACATAAGCAGCTCCACGATCTTATATTCTGTGGCTGTCAATTTGACCTCTTTGCCCTCCACGACGATGATGCGCTGTTTCTTGTCCAGCACCAGTCCGCCGTTGACGATGGTATCGTCGTCTGCCTTTGGTGCGCTGCCGCCCCAGGTGTTATAACGCCGAAGCTGTGCCTTTACCCTGGCGATCAACTCCGCCGCGTTGTACGGTTTGCTGATGTAATCGTCTGCCCCCAGAATCAGCCCCGACACCTTGTCGCTCTCTTCCGTCTTTGCCGATAGGATGATCGCCGGAATCTTGTACTTCTCGCGGATTTTCATCAAAGCGGACAGGCCGTTGAGGCGGGGCATCATAACGTCCAGCAGAATCAAATCGACGTGATGCTTCTCCAGGCACTCCAAAGCCTCCATGCCGTCATAGGCTGCGATGATATCGTAACCCTCGTATTTCAAAAGCTCCCCCAGTGAATAGACGATTTCTTTGTTATCATCCACGACCAAAATTGTTTCCGCACTCATTTCTCGTTTCCTTCCCTCGTGATAGTCTCAGTATAGACTCATGCATTTAAAAAAATCTCTATAAAAGTCTTAAAAAAATCTTAACATATCTATTTTGTAAATGCAATCGATTGCCCAGGTTTAAAAACACAGCCGGGATGTCTGTCACGGCAAAAGCAGCGCCTCTTTTCAATCCCAGAAGTTCAAACAAATCCTCCGCTTTTTTCTTCTGAACCTGACAAAAACGGAAGGTTCGCGTTTTTCTGTTCTTTTTCTGCTATCCTATTTGTAAAGTGGTATCCCCACCTGTACAATTTTAGAGGGTTTGAACAAACAGAAAGAAATGAGCTGTTAATATGAGAGAAACCGAAAAGAGAAAGGGCCTCCGCCACAGCCTGATCCTGGGCGCCATGGTCCTGGCAGCCCTTTTGATCACCATGCCGATGCTGGGATGCGACGATGATGATGATAAACATACGCATGTGTATGAAGACATGAAACACGATGACAACAATCATTGGAAACGATGTGCTTTCTGTTCTTCAACGGAGGCTGCGAAAGCACATGTCTACGACGGCAAATCGGATACCACTTGTAACGTCTGCGGTTACGTCAGGGCCGACCACGAGCACGTGTGGGATGAATGGAGTACCAATAATGAAGAGCACTGGCGTAAGTGTAGGGACTGTGATGCGACCAAGGATTATGGACCTCACAAGTCCAATGGAGAATGGACGCAGTACGACGCTACAATCCATGCGAGATCTTGCGTCTGTGGACACTACACTTTTTCCTTTCATGTTTACGATAACGATTCAGATACTTCCTGCAATGTATGCGGCTACATAAGGCCGAGTATTCTTAATCACGACCATACCTGGTCAGAGAAATGGACCTACAACAGCGAAGCCCACTGGCGAAAGTGCACAAAGTGCAGTGCCATCAAAGATTCTTCCTTCCACAGCTACAAGTGGAAGTCAAATGCAGATGTCCACTGGCAGGAATGTCTCTGCGGCAGGAAGAAAGCGTCCGCAACGAATCACGTCTATGACGATGCGTCAGACGCAGCCTGCAACACCTGCGGCCATGTTAGGTATATCTACATACCGACCCCGACCCCGCATGAACACACGTGGTCAGAAGACTGGAGCAGGGATGAGAACCACCACTGGCATCAGTGTGTCAGTGACGATACCATAGATCCAGCCAGCAAGGCAGAACACAGCTACGGCACTGAGTGGTATTCTAATGACCAAAAACACTGGCACCAGTGCGTCTGTGGCGCTAAACAAGCTGCGGTAGAGCATGATTCAGAGAATTACGTTTACGACGATGATAAAGACCCCGGCTACCACTGGAAGGTATGTGACACATGCGGCAAGATCTTCGCAAGGGGACCGCATTCTTATAACGTTTCCTCCTGTACTATTTGTGGAAGTTCCGCGCTGTTTCCTACAGAGTAACCCATCAATACCACTGACTACCAGCAGACC
>URXI01000090.1 GCA_900551775.1 uncultured Eubacterium sp.
CTGGCGGTCGCTGCGGCTTTGATCCTGGTCTTAGTGGGTAACACTTTGATCGACGGACTGAACCAGCAGGAGAAGACCATCACCGTGGGCAGCAAGGACTTTACCGAGCAGCTGATCCTCTGCAATCTGTACGCCGACGTCATCGAACACGACACGGATATCGACGTGGTCAGAAAAGAAAACCTTGGCGGCAGCCAGGTCTGCTTTGAGGCTTTGAAAAAAGGCGAAATCGATATGTACGTGGATTATACGGGTACGATTTATGTCAATATCCTCAATCAGCCGGCCAAGGCGGACATGGAAGCGGTCTATAACGAATGTAAGGAAGCACTTCACGATCAATTCAAGATGAAGGTCTTGAAACAGGCCAACTTCAACAATACCTATACCCTGGCAGTTTCACAGGAGACGGCAAAGAAGTACGGTCTCAAGACCATGAAAGATCTGCTCAAGTGTGACTCCCAGCTGGCACTGGGCACGACGCTGGAATTCCAGAACAGACCGGACGACGGCCTGCCGGGATTGCTGAAGAAATACGACTTTAAGTTCAAGAAGACCGTAGGCATCGACGGCTCACCGAGATTTACTGCTCTGAAAAATGGTGACACCGACATCGTTGACGCATATGCTACGGACGGCCTTTTGAAAAAGTATAACTTGAAGGTCCTGGAAGACAGCGATGGGTTCTTCCCTCCATACTATGCGATTCCAATTATCAATGAAGAGATGTTAGAAAAGTATCCGGAACTGGAAGGAGTCATCAATAAACTGAGCAAGATTCTCACCAACGAGGTCATGCAGGAATTGAACTATCAAGTAGATGAAGAAGGAAAAGAACCGTCTGACGTGGCAAGGAAATTTGCCAAGGAGCAGGGGCTGATCTAGATCCAATATATGAAAAGGAAAGAGTTGTTGCTGACGATGGCCAGAAAAGCCGTCGCGGCAGCGGCTCTTTTTTTGTTTAATAGGAAACCTGATGATATACTATAAATAGAGGTGATGACTGATCCCTAATATATCATATCCATGACGGGATACCAATGATTCAGGATGGGATCAGGCACATCAATATCATCGATTTTTTGTTGAAAAACCGAAACCAATAAACGAGAGGTTACTGCAAAATTTGACAAGATTCTAAAAGTTTTGGTATAATAAACGCAAGACCATCTTACAGCTTCGCTGTAAGGAAGCGTTCATTAAATCATGTGCTGCGATTTAAGTATTTGAAGGAATGCATATGGTAGAATGGTTCTACGATCTCACGGTGTTGCCGCAAGGGAAGAACCATTGAATCATGATTTTCGATTTAGTTTTTTAAAGGGAGAATCATGGTGTAGTTTATACATAAACTTTTTGAAAGAACGGAGGTAATAACATGATCCAGTTCCATGACGTGACAAAGGATTTTAAGGGTAACGTCGTGTTGTCAGACATTTCAATGGAAATTAACGATAGAGAACTGACCGTCTTAATCGGCCCCAGCGGCTGCGGAAAGACAACTACATTGAAGATGATCAACCGACTGATCCCGCCTAGTAAAGGGAATATTTTTATTGATGGAAAAAATATCGAAGAGATTGACAAGGTGCAGCTGCGCAGAAACATGGGCTATGTCATCCAACAGGGAGGACTGTTTCCCCATATGACCATAAGGCAGAACATCGAGATTATTGAACGCCTTGAGAAAAAAGATCCCCAGGATATCGTAGATAACACCGTCAGGCTGATGAAGATGGTGGATCTGAACCCGGAGGAGTTTTTAGACCGCTATCCGACAGAGCTGTCCGGCGGACAGCGTCAGAGAATCGGTGTCATCCGGGCGCTGGCTAACGACCCGGACATTGTGCTCCTGGACGAACCGTTTTCAGCCCTGGACCCGGTGACCAGGAGCAGTCTCCAGGATGAGCTGATCGAACTGCAGGCAAAAGTGGGAAAGACCATGGTCTTTGTAACCCACGACATGGATGAGGCCATCAAAATCGCAGACAGGATCTGCATCATGAAGGATGGACACATTCTGCAATATGATACGCCGGAAATGATTCTGAAAAAGCCGGTGGATGAGTTCGTATCTAATTTTGTTGGAACCAACAGAATCTGGGATTCTCCAGAATATATCAGAGTAGAGGACTTTATGATTTCTCACCCCATCACATGCAAAGGCGATATGATCAGAAACCGCTGCATCAAGCGAATGAGAGATCACCATATCGATACCCTGCTGGTCGTCGATGACGATAACAGGCTCAGGGGCATTGTAGGCAGAAAAGATCTGTTCAAAGCCACCAGGCCTTTGATGCCTGCAGAGGAGATCATGCATGACGTGGCTTATGTGGCCCATGTAGGTGACAGTATCGTCAATGTCCTCAAGATGGTGGAGGAAAGCGAAGTCAACAACATTCCGGTGCTGGATAAAGACGAAAAGCTGGTCGGTCTTCTGACTAACAGCAACCTGGTCTCCACATTGAGTAAACAGTTTTTGACTGATGACAATACAGAAGGGGTGGTGATTGAAAAATGATCGCATTAGTAAAATACATGGCGGAACATATTTCACAGATTATCAGCCTTCTCTTTGAACACATCGAAATGACCGCAATTTCCGTCGGCTTCGCCATCGTCATCGGCGTGCCTCTCGGAATCCTGATCAGTTACGTGAAGAAGCTGGACAAGCCGATCATCGGCGCGGCTAACGTCGTGCAGGCCATACCGAGCATGGCGCTCCTGGGTCTTGCGATCCCGCTTCTGGGTATCGGCACCCTGCCGGCAGTGGTCATGGTTATCATCTATTCCTTGCTGCCGATTATCAAAAACACCTACACCGGCATCGCCAGTATCGACCCGGAAATGGTGGAAGCGGCAAAGGGTATCGGCCTCACCAAATGGCAGGTACTGCAGAAAGTGAAACTGCCTATGGCGCTGCCCGTTATCATGGCTGGTGTGCGTATTTCCGCAGTAACCGCCGTCGGTCTCATGACCATGGCGGCATTTATCGGTGCAGGCGGCCTGGGTTATCTGGTGTTCTCAGGAATCAGAACCACCAACAACTTGCAGATTCTTGCGGGAGCGATTCCGGCATGTCTGCTGGCTCTCCTGGTGGACTTCCTCATGGGACTGGTCGAGAAGCTGGTGACGCCGATCAGCTTGCAGAAGGCCTTTGGCAAATCAAAGGAAGAACTGAAGAAGAAGAGAAGAAGACAGAAAGTCGTCCTCGCCGTTGCGGGCGTTTTGATCCTGGTTCTGGTGGGCAATACGGTCATCGGAAACATGAAGCAGGAAGACAAGACCATCACCGTGGGCAGTAAGGACTTTACGGAGCAGCTGATTCTCTGCAACATGTATGCGGACATCATTGAACACGACACGGATATCAACGTGGTCAGACAGCTGAATTTAGGCGGCAGCCAGGTGTGCTTCGAAGCCATGAAGAAGGGCGAAATCGATATGTACGTGGACTACACGGGCACTGTCTATGTCAGCCTTCTGCAGCACGTGGCAAAACCGGACATGGAGGCCGTCTACAACGAATGTAAAGACGAGCTGGAGAAGGATTATAACATCCTCTTCCTGGAACAGGCGGGCTTCAACAACACATACACCTTGGCCGTCAGCAAGGAAACAGCAAAGAAGTACGGACTCAAGAGCATCAAAGATTTCCAGAAGTGCGACTCCCAGCTGTCAATCGGGGCGACCCTGGAGTTCCTCAACAGACCGGACGACGGACTGCCGGGACTTGAGAAAAAATATGACATCAAGTTCAAAGAGGCAGTAGGACTCGACGGTTCGCCGAGATTTACGGCGCTTGAGAACGGAGAGGTTGATATCGTAAACGCTTTTGCGACGGACGGACTTCTGAAGAAGTACAATCTGGTCACTTTGACTGATGACGAAGGGTACTTCCCACCGTACTATGCGGTGCCGATGATCAGAGAAGACACTCTGAAAGAATATCCTGAACTGGAAGTCAGCATCAACAAGCTGAGCAATTATCTGTCAGATGAGATCATGCAGGAACTGAACTATCAGGTTGACGAAGAAGGAAAAGAACCTGAGGATGTAGCAAAGGATTTCCTCAAGTCCATCGGATTGATTTAGGTATGCAAATGGCGGGAGGCAGAAATGTCTTCCGCTGTTTATATTTTAGACACTTTGACTAAAATGTATATTGAAGGCATGGTGCCTCTAGAGTACACTGAGAAATGATAAATAAAGTTGGGGGACAGAAAGGTGATTTTTGAACAGAATTTTAAAATAGGCGTCAGAGATATTGATTCCCATCTGAAGCTGACGAACAGGGCTCTGTTGGGTATGTTTGAGGACGCGAGCTCTGCCCATTCGGACACTATCGGCTGCGGTGTTGGCAACATTAGGGAAACAGGGCTTTCCTGGGTCATTATGCATTGGAAGACGAAGGTAATCAGGCGCCCGGAATACGGAGAGGATATTACCATCAGGACATGGGTGGCGGGGATGAAGAAACTCTACATGTTCAGGCAGTATCAAGTTGTGGACCAGGAAGGGCAGATTATCGCCATGGGAAACGGTAAATGGGTGCTGACCGATCTGCAGTCGGGAGCCATCAAAATTCCACAGTGGATTGTGGATGGATACGGTATTTATGATGAAGCTGTTTTCGGCGAGTACCAAATGGAAAAGCTGAAAGAACCGGAGAGTGATGCCTCTTATGGGGCTGAATACAAGGTTCCGTGCAGCGCCATTGATCTAAACGGACATATGAACAACCTCTATTATCTGGATGCGGCTGCCGATTCCATGAATCCGGAGCGTTACCTGGCCGCCGTCTTTGATGAATTTGAAATCATGTACAAAAAAGAAAGCACCTTAGGAGAAATCCTAAAGTGCCAGGTTTATGAACGCGATGGAGAGACGCTTTTCGCCTTTCGGGACGAAGGCGGACGTCATATCCATGCCATTGTATTGCTGAAGCAGTTACTTCACGTTTAAGGTATAGTCGTCATCGAGCACTTGGGCAAAGATTCCCTGGATGCTCTTGGCGGCTTTTTTTCTTGCCTCTTGGAGCAGGCCTTTTTCTTTGGCTTTCTTTTCCATCTCAGCTTTTTGGTCTTTGCAGAAGCTCTGATAGTCTTCTACTTTGAACGGATTGAAAATACTGGTGCTCTCATCAAAGACTTCGATGCTGTCCTCATTCATCTCGTGGGACAAAATCTTAGCCTCAGGCAGTGTAATAGTCACTGTTTTTCCCCTGACAGAAACTTCGGCATTGGACAAATCGACACCTGCTTTGATCTCGCCGTCATACGTGAGAATAAAGCTTTTCGTAGTGAATGGAACTTTCATTCCATAAAAATCTTTACTATTTTCAAATTCAGCCATGTTGGTGTAAGAGTATGTAACACTTGCCAGCTCATTGATTTCTGTCAATCGGTTCTCTAAAACTACGGCTGACATCTTTTCAATTCCATTTGAATTCCCAATGGATTTCCCTACGAAGAAACAAGCCAGACATATGATGACGATAGCAGCAGCAAAGAACGCTAATCTCTTTGTTTTCTTCATGATTCTATTTCCCCTTTTCTCCCTTTTCTTTCTTTTTCGACAAATTTCTCGTGCTTTTATTTTACCATTTCCAAGGCAAATTGCAATATATTTTATGTGGGAAATGGGGCGGCATATCTTCGCAGTCCGCAAAAGCATGTCGCCGGAGGGAAGTCCCGTACATTTTTTCTAGCGCGCCCATTTGCGGACTGTTTTGACTCGAGAGCGTGTCCTGTCAGTCCGCAAAAGCATAGGAATGAGAGAAATGTTATGCACATTTTTTCCAGCGCGCCCATTTGCGGACTGCTTTGACTCGAGAGCGTGTCCTGTCAGTCCGCAGTACAATTCTACCAGTGCCGGCTTGACAACTTCTAATCTTTCTACCAATTTATATAAAGAATATTGTAGCGGCAGGAAAGATGAAGTGGTAGTATAGATGATATACTAGACTATATCTAATGATAGATTTAATGGATTCGAGTGAGACAAATGAAAAAGAAGGTTATCATAATCGGGGGAGGACCCGCTGGGTATCATGCGGCAATCAGCTGCAGTAAGGCTGGAATGGAAACCACCCTCATAGAGCAGGATCAGCTTGGCGGCACTTGCGTCAATCGAGGCTGCGTTCCAACGAAAATATATTTAGAAGCGATCAGGGCACAGCAGTATCTGGACAGCATCGGGACGAGAACTACGCTTGACATCCAATCCCTGCGTCATACCTGTAAGCAGAAAATCAACCACTTAAGCTTCGGGGCCGAATATGTGCTCAGGAAGAACAATGTGAATATACTGCGGACTTCCGCATTTATTGTCGGTGAGAAGCAGGTGCAGACAGCAGAAGGAGATGTTCTAAACTGCGATGCTTTGGTCATCGCCAGCGGCGGCGAACCCGATATTCCTAGGGACTGCCACTGGGGCAGGCGATATACGGTGAGCCAGCTTTTGGAACTGCGAGAACTTCCAGCGGCTATTTCCGTTGTCGGAGCAGGCACCCTGGGGGTGGAATTGGCTGTCATCCTTGCGGCATTGGGCGTGAGAGTCACTTTGCTGGAAAAAGAGGAGCGCATTCTGCCTGGCTGGGATCAAGACATCAGTCGGACCATGCACACCTATCTTACAAAAAACGGAATCGAGATCAAAACCGATATAGACGAAGCGGAGTTAGACAACGTCGTTTTTTGTACAGGTCACAAGCCGCGACTGCCGGAAGTGACGACCGAGCGTAGCAATCTGCAGGAGTCAGATTGGATATATATAATAGGCGATGCGACAGGAAAATACATGGTCGCAGACACGGCGATGGAAGAAGGCAGCCGGATCGCCAGCCGGATCTTACATCAAAATGAAAGCGCGGAATTGCTTACGGCAAAGTGTATTTTCACCCCGCTGCAGGCGGCTTCAATAGGCGAGTTATGCAGGCAGGGGCTGAAAGAGAGTTACTTTTCAACTGACGAACACGCTGCCGGAAAAATCAGCGGCATTGAAGGCGGTTTTATCAAAGCCGTCATAGATGAAAAGACCCATGTATTGAAGGGCTTTCATATCGCTGCTGGTCAAGCAGCAGAAATCATACAAATTGGACAGGTCGCTGTCGCCCAGGAGATGAGAGCAGAAGATTTTGTCAGACTGGTCTTCCCTCATCCGACGGCAGGCGAACTTCTCAAAGAGGCAGTGAAATTGTTATGCAATTGATAGTAGAAAGAAATACAGATCCCTGCCATAACCTGGCGCAAGAAGAAGCTCTGCTCAATGGTGTAAAAGAGGAAATCATATACCTCTGGCGAAACCGTCCGTCGGTCATCGTCGGCAGACATCAAAACACATTGGCAGAAATTGATGAGAAAGCCGTGGAAAAACACGGTGTCAACGTAGTCAGGCGTCTCACCGGCGGAGGGGCCGTATTTCACGACCTTGGCAATGTGAACTTTTCCTTTCTCTTCGCGGGAGAGGATTTTGATAAAGAAGCCGCAAAAGGCTGCCTGCTGCTGCTGGACTTTTTGACAAGTTTGGGAGTTGACCCACAGCTGACAGGCCGCAATGACATCTGTATCAAAATGACAGATGGTACCTTGGCAAAGATTGCGGGCACGGCAATGACGGAGCGAGATGGCCGCGGCATTTTCCACGGCTGCGTCCTTTTTGACTGCGATCTTCACGTCATGGGAGAAGTCTTGACACCGCCGGCAGCAAAGCTTGCTGCAAAGGGGACTGCATCGGTCAGATCCAGGGTGGTGAATCTGAAAACCCTGACACCCTATCTGCAGCAGCTGAGTCGCGATGCATTCTTTGAGATCTGGGCGGCCTATATGTCGGAACGTTGTACGTGCTTCCATGAAGTGACGGAAGAAGAAAAAGAACTGACGGAGAAACTGATGGAAGAGCGGTATCGGTCCTGGCATTGGAATTATGGCAGAAATCCGTCTGGCACCTTGGTCAATTCTTACCGATTTCCTATTGGCACAGTCAGCCTGACATTGGAATTATCAAAGGGGCGCATTGCGAACTGCAGTTTTTCTGGTGATTACATCAATCGGTTTGATTTGGACGAACTTACAACACGTCTGACAGACATCCCCTTTGACCGTAAAAGTTTGACGGCTGCATTGGAGACGATTGACTTACACAAGTATTTTGGCATAGATGATAGAGCACTTATTTTGGATTATATGACAGGGAGGTACATCGAACATGAAAAAGATTGAACTGAAGCAGGAAGTATTTGAACAGATCAAAGAAGTGTGCTTAGATGTGTATAGAAATGGAACGGCAATAAAGGTAGATCAGATGATGAAGAAGCTGATGGACATCGAAGGTATACCGATGCATTATCCGTATCACCATTTTATCATGCCGGCAGGACTTCTGACCTTGGCTGCCGTTGAAAGGAACAGTGAAGAGGGTGAGTTGAGCCAATGGCTGGAACTGGCAGAAGAGAGGGCGAAGACGGTGCCGGGAGGTTTCTGCGGCAATTGCGGAACCTGTGGCAGCGCTGTGGGCGTAGGAATCTTTATCAGAATTTTGACCGGTGCGACGCCGATGGCTGTCGAAAACTGGCAATGGGCCAATGAAGCCACGGGAAAGTGTCTGATCAAAATCTCACAGTATCCGGGACCCAGGTGCTGCAAACGAACCACTTTTTTAGCATCTGTGGAAAGCGTGCCATATATCAATGAAAAATGCGGATTGCATTTTGACATCAATGAAGACATAAAGTGTGATTATCATATCAAAAATGCCACTTGTCTGGAAAAAGAATGTCCATTTTATAAGGAGGTGTGAGAATCATGAAAACGCCAATTATCGTACCCGATCGGATCATGCCAAAACCGATGCCCTGGCGCAATTGCGAATGCATGAAGCAGCCCATCGATCTTGCTGCAAAGAAAGGAACTCTGACCTGGCTGAAAGAGGCAGGCCAATCGGTGGAGGAGGGGGACGTCGTCTGCGAGGGAGAAGCCGACAAGAAAACGGTAGAAATCACAGCCCCCTGCAGCGGCATATTGATTGAGAAAACAATAGATGACGAATGCGTGTTTAAAGCAGGCGACATTTTGGGATATATTGAAAACTAACAAAATTACATATAAATCATTTAAGAGAACTGCCTTGCCCAGGCAGTTCTCTTGCTTTTCTAATATGGTTATTCTATTGATTTCAGTGATTCTGTCATACTGATCTTCTCTAACTTGTAATACATCGCCAAGTTGACGACTGCCGCAAAGACAAAGGTCAGTACCACGGCCAGCACGTAGCTCACAGCAGAGATCCTCACGTCAAAGGAAAGCATATCCACCTTGATCTGTTCCATGACAAAGGCATGAAGCCACTTGCCCAGGAGCAGCCCGACGACGGCGCTGATACCGGTCAGGAAGAAATTCTCCCTGAAAACGTAGGCAGAGGTCTCCTTTGGATAGAATCCCAGCACTTTGATGGTAGCAATCTCCCGTATTCGCTCTGTAATATTGATATTGGTCAGATTGTACAGAACGATAAAGGCTAAGGCTCCGGCTGACAGGCAGACCAGGAGGATGACGTAGTCCAGGCTCTTCATCATGTTGGAAACCCGCTCGCGGAGATCGTTGTTGACCGATACGGCAGCCACGTGATCCATATTGAGCACCTTGGAAGAAGAGGCATACACGTCCATGCCATCTTTTACGTTGACCAGAGCGGACTTGATTTCCGGTATATAACCCCACTGATCCTGGCAGGTCTGCGGAGAAACGTAGACATAATTGTAAACGAAATTCTGGCAGACGCCGCTGATTTCCAGTTTCATTTCTTTCATGTTGTCATCTCTCAGCGTGATTTTATCGCCCGGAGCGAGGTCGTATTCATCAGCCAGCTTGCGGCAGATGACCGCCTGGCCGTCCTCAGGATAATCCAGATTCTTTCCGTCCGGCTGGTGGAGCTTGACGTACTGATCAAAGTGATCGTTATCTGAGACGACCAGATTGACCGACTTTACGGTCTTACCTGTGAGCAGATCGGCGCTGCCCTCGTGAACGAAAATCATATCGTCAACGTAGTCGGCCGCTTCCTTTTGGAAATGATCTTGCCGCCAGGTTCCCATCTCTTTGTTAAAGACGACGCTGTAATCGTAAATCTGAATCTCGTCATATTGGAAATCCACCACATTTTTGATGGAATCCCTGATACCCAGTCCTGTGAGAAGGAGAGCCGTACAGCCGCTGATGCCCAGCACCATCATGAAGAAACGCTTTTTATAGCGGAAGATGTTTCGGAAGGAGACTTTGTATAAAAAGCTGATTCTCTTCCAGAGGAAGGTCACTCTTTCCAGCAGGATGCGCTTGCCGTCTTTTGGCGCTTTTGGCCTGATCAACTGGGCTGGTACTTCTCTGAATTCCGCATAGCAGGAAATGATGGTAGCACCCATGGAACAGAGCAGTGATACCAGCAGAGAAGTGACGGCCAGCGGCCCGTTGATGATGTAGTACAGATTGGAACTGAAGTCGTACATCATGCCGTAGGCCTTCCAGATGACCAATGGGAAGAGCCAGCAGCCGAAGAGGAACCCGCCTACACATCCGATAAAGGAGGCGCTGCCGGAGTAGAACAGGTATTTTCCGATTACGGCGCCGTTGCTGTATCCCAGGGCTTTGAGGACGCCGATCTGGGTTCTCTGCTCATCGACCATTCTCGTCATGGTGGTCATGCATACCAAAGCGGCTACCAGGAAGAAAAAGATCGGGAACACTTTGGCGATGCCATCTACGATGTTGGAGTCACTTTCGAAGCAGGCGTAACCGATATTGGTATTTCTGTCTAACACATAGGTGTCAGGCGCTTTGATGTCGGCGATCTCTTTTTTTGCTTTGTCAAGATCCTTCTTTGCATCGTCCAG
This sequence comes from uncultured Eubacterium sp., assembly GCA_900551775.1. Taxonomy (GTDB): domain Bacteria; phylum Bacillota; class Clostridia; order Peptostreptococcales; family Anaerovoracaceae; genus Senimuribacter. Next base: position 10,889 of record URXI01000090.1, read on the forward strand.
CTTTGCCTTTGCTTCTGCGAACTTTTCATCAGCTTCTGCTTTCGCTTCGTTGTACTTGCGCAGGTTTGCGGGCATTTCTGCTTCCGCCTCTTTGATTTTCCTGCGCCCGGTGTCGATCTGCGAAAGACCGGCATTGATTTTGTTCAAATTGCTGTTTAACTGTTTTTCTGTGGCGGAGAGCTTCGCTTCTGTCTGCGCGATCTGTTCCGGCGTCATATACTGTTTGTTCGCCTCAAACTCTTTGCGTTGTGTAGCTGCCTGAGAAAGACCGGACTGGACTTTCGACTTTGAGGCTTTCAGTTCTTTTTCTTTGGCGTCCAGATTCTGCTTTTCCTGCGCCAGGGTATTCTTGCCGTCGATGATTTTCTGATAGCTGTCAGCGAGCTGCCTCTCAGCATCGGCTTTTTCTGACAGATACTTGTCGTAGTTCTCATCGTATTCCTTCTGACCGTCAGCCAGTTCTTCCCTGGCATCTTTGATGATCTTCTGATAGCGGATATCCGACCGCGCTTCGCTAGCCGCTTTGACTTTGTCTTCTGTGCGGTCAATCAGATCGTTATAATCATCGGAGTAAATGGGGTGGCGTTCCTTTAAGCCCAGATAAATCTCCGTGAAGTAGTCGGTATCAAAGCCGCCCTCCTTAATGTAAGCGAACCCTGCGACGGAACCGTTTCCCAGGGATGTAGAGCCTCTTTCAAAGTTCAGATAGGAAGGTGAAATGATGGTTCCCGTGATGGTATATTCTTTGTATTTGAACATATCCCGCGTGTCTTTTTCATTCTCCGCAGAGATGCGGATAGTTTTGCCGATGGCATCGTCATCCACCAGCCTGTAGTCGACGACACATTCATCGTCGGTTTTGGGCATTCTGCCGCTTTTCAGGCTGAGTTTGTTTACGCTTTCAGTGATGGAATGCATCATCAGAACTTTATCCGCATCGTCGTCGATGCTGTACAAAACGTCGGTACTGATGGAACCTTCAGCGCTGCCGATATAGGATTCTTTGGAGAGTGCGTTGACATCTTTTTCTTCAAATCCCAAAGTAGACGCTACTTTGTAATCAAAAAAGTCATGATCAGATAAGTAATCGTCAGCCGTTTCAATCATAGCCTGCCGCGTCACCTTGATGCCCGAAAAGAAACCTACGCCCAGGGCGACAATGGCCAGGATGGCGATATAACGTCCAAGGCTGTTCTTTATTTCCCTTAATGTCGATTTTTTTAACATTTGCTAACCCCTTACCACTCGATATTTTCCACAGGAACGATATTCTCATTCTTCTCCACGGAGTATACGGAGCCATTTTTGATGTGGATAATTCTGTCCGCCATGGCTGTAAGGGCCTGGTTATGTGTGATGATGACCACGGTCATACCGTTTTTGCGGCTGGTATCCTGGAGCAATTTGAGGATGGCCTTCCCGGTGTTATAGTCCAGGGCGCCGGTCGGCTCGTCGCAGAGAAGCAGTTTGGGATTTTTGGCTAGTGCGCGGGCAATGGCTACACGCTGCTGTTCGCCGCCGGAAAGCTGCGCCGGAAAGTTGTTCATTCTATGGGAAAGCCCCACTTCTTCCATGACCAGTTCCGCATCCAGAGGGTCTTTACAGATCTGTGTGGCGAGAGAGACGTTTTCCAGAGCCGTCAGATTCTGTACCAAGTTATAGAACTGGAATACGAAACCGATGTCATAACGCCTGTAGGCAGTCAGTTCTTTCTTGTTGTATTTTGATATTTCTTTTCCGTCAAGGAGCACGGCACCCGTTGTCAGGGTATCCATGCCGCCCAAGATGTTGAGCAGGGTGGTCTTGCCTGCGCCGGACGCGCCGACAATGACACAGATCTCTCCTTTTTCTATCTCAAAGGTGGCATCACGCAGGGCTTCGATGGAAACCTCGCCCATATGATACACCTTTTTTACCTGTTGAAACTCTACATAAGCACTCATAGCAGGCCTCCTTCATTATGATAATTAATTTTAGCATATTACGCAGGGGAAATCAAAGTTTTCAGATAAATATCAAAGAAAAAGCGGCGAGTATTACACGATTCTCGCCGCGGATAGGTTTTATTTTTCTGTCTTGTTGATGACGAAGTCGCCGCTGACGGTACTCACGGTGAACTCACGCTTCCCATCCCCGATGATGTAGACATCGTCTTCTTCGTAGCGGGTGCTGAATTCGGATGAAA
>URXI01000091.1 GCA_900551775.1 uncultured Eubacterium sp.
CCAGAGCCGCTTTCCGCCTGCCCACAGTCCGCAATTTACTCCTTCTCAAAACAATCTCCTTGACTTTTTTTGAAACTTTGTCATTTGCGGACTGCCAGAGCCGCTTTCCGCCTGCCCACAGTCCGCAAAAGTACAAGCGAGTCGTGAGGATACAATCGGCATGAGAGATTGATTTGTCAACGCCCTCGATTTGTGATAAAATAGATGCATTATCATTAACGTATGTAAGATGGGAGAAACTTAGATGATAAAAAGCATGACTGGCTTCGGAAGAAGCGAATATAATGACGGAAAGAGGAACATAATCGTTGAGATCAAATCCGTGAATCACAGATATTCTGATATCACGGTGAAGATGCCGAGACGATATTCCTTTGTTGAAGACAAGATCAAGACGACGGTTAAAGAAAAGATCAAACGCGGCAAGGTGGATGTATCCATCATGGTGGAGAATCTGACCGAAAATGATGTCAATATCAAATTGAATACCATGGTCGCACAGCAGTATTATGACAACTTGAGGGCGCTGCAGGAAGGATTTGATGTATCTGGCGATATTTCTCTGCAGATGCTGGCGGGTATGCCGGATGTTCTGAAATCCATTCCGGATGTAGATGATGAAGAAGAAATGACGAAATGCATTCTGGCTCCAGTCAAAGAAGCCTGTGTCAATTTAGAAAAGATGCGCGGGATAGAAGGGGAAAAACTGGCAGACGATCTGATGATGCGCGGCGATTTGATCAAAGGATTGGTGGACAAAATCGAAGAGCGGGCGGATCTGGTGCCGAAGGCCTATACGGAAAAGCTCAGAGAGAGAATCAAAGAACTCATCGACGGCAGTGTGAACATTCCAGAAGACCGTATTTTGGTGGAAGCTGCCATCTTCGCAGATAAGTGCAACATCACGGAAGAACTGACCCGTCTCAACAGCCACATGGATCAGATGAAGTCCATCATATCCAAAAGCAGTCAGCCTGATGGCAAAAAGCTGGATTTCCTCGTGCAGGAGATGAACAGGGAGGCAAATACGATCGGATCAAAGGCTAACGACATAGAAATTACCAACTTGATGCTGCAAGTCAAAGCTGAAATAGAGAAAATCAGAGAACAAGTACAAAATATCGAATAATTCCTGTGGATTATTCTTGAATCAATGGCAGAAAAATGCTATAATATTAACTCATATAAAACAACAGCTTTGAGGAGAAAACAATGGATAGAGCAGAACATTCAGGAAAACTATTTATCATATCCGGTCCGTCAGGTGCCGGAAAAGGAACCATTTGTCAGAGGCTTGTAGAAGAGAGCAAGGTGGAGATATCTGTCTCTATGACGACTAGAAATCCAAGACCTGGTGAAATTGATGGAAAGAGCTACTATTTTACCAGCAGAGAGGCGTTTCAGGCAGAGATAGAAAAAGGCGGTTTTCTTGAATATGCTGAGGTGTACGGTAATTTTTACGGTACGCCGAAAGAGAAAGTGATTGAGAAATTGAGCAGCGGTGTGGACGTGGTTTTGGAGATTGATATTCAAGGCGCGCTCAAGGTAAAAGAGGCATATCCTAACGGAATCTTTATCTTCATTCTGCCGCCATCCATGGCAGAGCTTCGCAAGAGGATTACCGGACGAGGTTCAGAAACAGAAGAAGCGATCAATCTGCGGCTATCCCAGACTTTGAAGGAAGTGTCATACATAGATAAATACGACTATTGTGTTGTCAATGGAGATTTAGAAGAGGCGGTAGCGCGAGTGAAGGCCATCGTCATGGCGGAACATTCGAGAGTGTCTCAAAGTATTTACAAACTAATTGAAAAGTACAAGGAGGAAGTGTAATGCTATATCCATCAATTAACGAAATCCGAAAGAAGGCGGACAGCAGATATACCATCGTCGTCATGGCTGCCAAGAGAGCCAGAGATATCATCGATGGGAAACCTGTTCTAACCGATTGTGAAATCAACAAACCGGTGTCCATCGCTGCCCATGAGATCGCAGAAGACCTCATCACCTATAAGCGCGAGAATATCGAAGAGATGGAAGGTTAAATCCGTAACGGGATAAGAATAGCGGCAGGCTGTAATGCCAGTTCATTTGCAGCCGCCGCTTTTTGTTTTTTGATTTACGGGAAATTGGAATAAATTGTCATTTTTTGTCGAATACCGTCGCAAAAAAGGGGATTGCCCCCTTAGACATTTGCGTACTACTATTTTACAATTAAGGTAGATAATGGATTATTTGAGAGTAGGAGGTAACGAATAATGAAGGACGAAAAGTATATCCCTATTATATGTGGAAGAGAAGCAGCAAAAGTGAAAGTAAGCGATGTTGTCATGGTTATGAAGGATAAGCGGAAGCTGCGTATTGTTACCGATGGAAAAGAATATGATTACTATGAGCGGATGGAACATGTGGAGCCATTTCTCGACAGTCGATTTTTCTGCTGTCTCAAGGGTTGCTATATCAATTTTGAGAAGGTAACATCTATGACAGATCAGACGATTTACTTCGACAACGGCTTAGAATTTGGCCTTGGCAGACAGAATTTTATCAGAACCAGACAGAGATACAAACTTTATTTGAAAAAAACAGAGATAAATGAGAAAAAAGCTTGCAATTTCAAGCAAAATAACATATAATTATTGTCGGCTCGTCCTCGGGCCGATAATTTTAATTTCAAATTTGCACACCCGGTTGTTTGGCAGTTGGTGCCGCGCAGAAAGCACGGTTTTATGCAAGACGAGACCGAGTGGAAGGTTAAACCAGGAGGAAAGAAAAATGGCAGTAATTTCAATGAAACAATTACTAGAAGCTGGTGTACACTTTGGACATCAGACAAGAAGATGGAACCCTAAGATGGCTCCTTACATCTTTACAGAGAGAAATGGAATCTATATCATCGACTTACAGAAGACTGTAAAGAAGATCGAAGAAGCTTACGACTTCATGAAAGAAGTTGGAGCAAGCGGCAAGCCAATCCTTTTCGTTGGTACAAAGAAGCAGGCACAGAACGCTATCGTTGACGAAGCGAAGAGATGCGGACAATACTTTGTAAGCGAAAGATGGCTGGGCGGAATGCTGACCAACTACAAGACAATCAGCGGAAGAATCAAAAGACTCAACGACATCGAAAAGATGGAAGAGGACGGAACTTTTGAGAAACTTTCCAAGAAAGAAGTCATCAAGCTGAGAGCTGAACACGATAAGTTAGAGAAATTCTTAGGCGGAATCAAAGACATGAAGGGAATGCCTGGTGCATTATTCATCGTTGACCCTAAGAAAGAAAGAATTGCAGTAAAAGAAGCTAGAATTCTTGGTATTCCTATCGTTGGAATCGTAGATACTAACTGTGATCCAGATGATGTGGATTACATCATCCCTGCAAATGACGATGCAATCAGAGCAGTCAAATTGATTGCAGGCAGAATGGCTGATGCTGTAATCGAAGCGAACCAGGGTGAAAGCTTTGACGAAGGTCCGGCTGAAGGAGAAGCAGTAGTAGAAGAGGCTGCGGCAGAAGAAACCGTTGCTGCAGACGCAGAGTAAGTTTATATAGATACAAAGGAGAGAATTATGGCAGTAACTGCACAATTAGTAAAAGAATTAAGAGAAATGACCGGAGCAGGCATGATGGACTGCAAAAAGGCATTAGTTGAAACAGATGGTGACATCGATAAAGCCGTTGAGGTACTGAGAGAAAAAGGATTATCCAAAGCTGCTAAGAAGGCTGGCAGAATCGCAGCAGAAGGTCTGGTTCAGATTGCATTTTCTGACGACCACAAGACCGCTTCTGTTATTGAAGTAAACTCCGAGACTGACTTTGTAGCAAAGAATCCTGAATTCATCGAATTCGTAGATACGTTGGCTAAGAAAGTCATCGAAAAGGAAAATCCTTGCATGGATTGCTTCATGGAAATGCCTTACGGCGACGAAGGAACTGTAAAAGATGCTCTGACAAACAAGATCTCCAAGATCGGTGAGAACATGAACATCAGAAGATTTGAAAAGATGAATACGGAAGGTGTCGTTTACACTGGATATATCCACGGCGGCGGCAAAATCGGCGTACTTGTCGGTATCGAAACAGAAGCAACTGCTGCTGAAATCGAGACAGTAGGTAAGGACGTCGCTATGCAGGTTGCATCCATGAATCCTAAGTTCGTCGATGAGACACAGGTTGACCAGGATTGGCTGGCTTCCGAGACAGAAATTGCGAAACAGCTCCTGCTCAACGAAGGCAAAAAGCCTGAACTGCTTGACAGAATCATCCCTGGAAAAATTAAGGCAATCCTCAAGGAAGTATGCCTGGTTGATCAGAAGTTCGTCAAGAACGGCGATCTGACGGTTGCACAGTATGTGGATGAAGAAGCCAAGAAGATTGGCAAGTCCATGAAGGTTGTGGAGATGGTCAGATACGAAGTAGGCGAAGGCATCGAAAAGAAAGAAGAAGACTTCGCAGCAGAAGTAGCGGCACAGCAGGCTGCAGCGGCTGCAAAGAACTAATCCAATCTGAATAACTTAGTTTCATAACCCTTGAATACGCTGTATTTCAGCGATTCAAGGGTTTTAAAATTCCTATTGAAAGTTAAGGTATTTTTTCATATAATTGTAATGAGGAAAAGAGGGATTTGGATGGAAAATAAGATCGTAACTGGATTAGATGAAAAGGGACTGCCCTTGGACAAGACATATTTGGAATGTGGACTGCCTGCTTTTTTGAATGAATCCATTGCAGCAATGCAGGCTGCCTGGGATAAACTTGATCGAGGGGAAACGTACTACTTGTGGGATTGTGATTTCTGCAATCTACAAGCCGATATCAATAATGCGGAAGTAAATTTGATCATCAGCCCAGAGCAGGCATGGTATTTGAGAGAAAAGTATTTGAGAATCGTGAGAGGGTGAAGTATGTATATGAGGTGGTATAATAAAAAAGAGGTCAATCCTTTTTGCACGGATTAACATCTCAATGCGAAAGGAAGCACCTCTTACTATCAATAATAATTTATCAATTTTCTACTATGAATATACCATTTATATATTTTTTTGTCAATAGGAGAAAGAAAAAATGAAAGCAAAAAGTAATGATGCATTTTTAATAAAAAACAATGTCAAAACAAACAGTATAGTTTTTTATCAAGTTTGGCAGGAACTTGTTGAACCGAGAACACTTGATGTATATCAATATAGAGTAATGAATTCTTTGAGTTTATTAATAGAACTGAAATCGGTAATAAAAAAACTCTGTCAGGTTTCTTTTATTCGGATGCAAATATAGAGGACTGTAGAGCAGAATTGCTAAACTCTTTAAATTGCGACAAGATTCTTTATACATATTATAGACCTTTACTAAATCGGTTAAGAGAATCAATGGGAAAGAAGCCTAAAGCTGATGCGGATAAAAACAGATTATTACAACAAATTGGATATGCAATTAAAGAAATTGAACCAGGATATTTGAAATATGCATTAAATGATTTGAAAAGCAGTATTCTTTCTAAACAAGTAAAAGATATTGAGTTTTATGCTAATATAGTAATTAGCCAAGCAGTTTCTTCTGGTTGGTCATCGCGAGCCTTGTCTGATTTGCTGCGTTATTTTATGAACGATAATGAATTTGAAGCTCAATGGAAGGGGTTTGAGAAGGAACTTCTTAATTCAAGCTTATCAAGACACTATGTTTTGATTAATGTTCCGTTTAGAAATCAAAGTGATGAAGAATTAGGTAAAAATATATCTGCTTTGCAAAGGCTGGGACTCGCAATCAAAAATCATACTGAAATTGTTGCAGAATTCAGGGATATCGAGGATATTGACAGATTAGTAAATGCTGAAAAGCGGTATATTGTTGTTAATGTAGACGCAAAAGATATATATTCTGCTTCGCATTCTGCCATTACTAAGATATCGGAACAATTAAATTTTGCTAGCTTTTACAATTTGGTGGATGCATGGGATCTGCAGTCAGTAGTTATCGTCTCAATTAATCTGAGGAGCAAATACCATAGATCCTTTACCGCAAAGCAACTATACTCCACTCATGATTATTTGGATAGTTCTGGAAAAATTTTCGAAGATACCAGGCGTATTTTCGCTGAAGAAGAAAATAAGAGTATTCGAGATAAACTGCAGGGTTCGTTTGGTTATACGAATATTAGCCGAGCATCTTTATTCCAGGAAGAAAAATATATGAATTTATGGGTTGCACTCGAATCATTGGCGCGTACGAGCATGTATGGTGACATTATTTCTAATGTAAAGGTAACTGTTCCTGCGGCAATGTCATTGCGTTATATCTATCGAATAGTTCGTAATTTCGTAGAAGATTGCAAGAGATGTAAAATATCTTTTAACTTTTCTGGATGCTCCATTGATATGGAACAAGAGACTAAACAAAAGATGGTTGAGGAGACAATTACAGTCTTAAAGGACGATCTGCTTTTTTCTGAATTGAAGGCTAAGTGCCAAGTCAACTCTCTTTTGGAAAATAGGGTTAATGAAATACGCCATTTAGTAACTGATATTTCATATGCAAAAGAAAAAATCGAAAATCATTATAAGAGAATAGAGTGGCAGCTTCAGAGATTATATCGAATTAGAAATGAAATTGCACATGCTGCTTTACGTGAACAATCTTCATTGATTGTGTATATAGAGCATCTGTATCATTATTTATCCAGTTATATTGCAGAGATTGTGACTTGTTTAACGGATAAGGGATTATCAACAATTGAAGAAGCTTTATGTTTAATTAAAGACAATTATGATGTATTTATTTGTATGTCAAACGGTGATGAGCTAAACCTTGTGAAAGACAATGTTTTAAAAACAGGTATCATTAATTTGATTTAAATGTAAATTGCAGATATATTGAGGAATAATCCGCAAATCGGAAGCTGTAGCAGCTGCAATTTTTGCGTTTTTACAACCTATGAAGTACTGAAACCCAGTGTCTCAGAGGTTTTTGCTTGGAATCCTTAAATATGATGATGCTGTCCTGATCAAGAGGCACTAGATTAGAAAGCAGTAATTATAGAAGCCATCATAGTCATTCGATGAAATCACAGTAGTAATTTAAGTAGTCAGGTATAGTATCTAAATATATTAAACCACAGATTAAGAAAAATGAAAGGAATATGTTGTTTTTGTTTCTATAAACAGCATAACAAGGAAAAAATGACGGAACTATTAGCTCCAGCAGGTAATATGGAAAGCTTGAAGGCGGCAATCTCCAATGGCTGCGATGCCATCTATTTAGGCATGCAGAAGTTCGGCGCCCGCGCATATTCATCGAATTTTGATATAGAAGCATTAAAAGAAGCGGTCGCCTATGCCCATCTGCGAGAGGTCAAAATCTACGTGACCATGAATACCATCGTCTTCGAAGACGAAATCGATGAGATGAGGGCGCAGCTTCACCAATTGAATGAAATCGGCGTGGACGGCGTCATCGTACAGGATTTAGCTGTATTTGACTACGTGGTCAGAAACTTTATCTATACGATACCCCCTTGTTCGACCCAGATGGGCATCGACGACCTGGAAGGCACTTTGCTGTTTAAGGAACTTGGAGCGAAGAGAGTCGTCCTGGCGCGAGAAACGGCCATTGAAAAAGTAAAGGAAATCAAAAAGGCGGCAAAGATTCCTCTGGAGATCTTCGTCCACGGCGCACTTTGCGTATCCTATTCCGGAAACTGCCTCATGTCCGGCCTGATCGGATACCCGAGCGGCAATCGGGGAAGATGCGTAGGCTCCTGCCGTAAGCAGTACGAATTGATCGACAAGACGACGAACACCTCCCTTGGCAAGAGTTATCTTTTGTCCACAAAAGACCTGAACACCATTGACCACATAGACGACCTGAAAGACATCGATTCGCTGAAGATCGAAGGCCGAATGAAAGAGCCTGCTTATGTGGCCAACGTGGTGTCGAAATACAGACTGGCCCTGGACGGCAGGGCAACTGCGGAAGATAAAGAAAACCTGAACAAGACCTTCAACAGAACCTATACGAAAGGCTATCTCTTTCATGAAGACGTCAGAGATATCACCAATATCCAGAAGCCGAACAATTTTGGCTACGAGATCGGTAAAATCACCAGATCCTATAAGGGCATGTATGAAATCACCCTGAACAAAGTCTTGAACCAGAACGATATCATCAGAATTGACCATGACAATGAAGATGTCAATTTGTCCGTCGTCAAATTATACGACAGGGACGGCAATCTGATCAATAAGGCAAATCAGGTATGCTACATTAAAATCAAAGAAAAGCTTTCGACAGGCGACATCGTCTATAAGACGAAGGATTATTTCTATTATAAAGAATTAGAAACGGCCTTGGACGGGGAGTACCGACGTTTCCCTCTGGACCTGAAGGTCTATGCTTATCCTGGTTCAAAGCTGGTGGTCGATGCAGAAGGGTTGGGATTTCAATACTTGTACGAGAGTGAGGAACTCTTGGGAGAAGCGAGGAACAACCCGACAACCAAGGAACAGGTAGTCAAACAGTTTTCCAGGCTCAGCGATACGATCTTCGCCCTGGGAGATGTGGATTTTGAAGAATATAACGCATTCATTCCAGCTAAACTACTGAACAGTGCAAGAAGAGCGATCGTACAAAGCTTATATGAACAAAAACTCAGCAGCAAGAAGAAGAGAGTGATCGAAGCACAGGCAAAAGAGAAACTTTCTTTTGCGCCGCAAAAGCCTTACCTTACAGCTGCCGTGACGACGAGGGAGCAGTATGAGGCATGCGTGAAGGCGGGCATCACAGAAATATATTTTGACAATATTATCCGAAGAAATCAAAACACCTACCAGGAAAGAGAAGGTGACCTTTTGATCGGCGGATATGGGGGCATCTATCGCTACAGGGAGACCAACCCCTTTGTCACTGACTACTCGCTGAATGTGGTCAATGCAGTCAGCTGCTATGAATTACATCGGCTGGGCGCAAAAAGGGTTACTTTGTCCTATGAACTGAACAAAAAGCAGATCAAAGCGCTGATCGACGCTTATGCTGAGGCAAACGGAGGCTATCCTGCACTGGAGATGATCGTTTACGGCCGTGCGCCTTTGATGTTCACCAAATACTGTCCGCTGAAAAAGATGAAGCAGTGCGGTGTATGCAAGACAAAATTTTATGAAATCGTAGATGAATACGGAGCTTTTCCGATTCTTTCTCATGACGACTGCACGACGACCATTCTCAACGGCAAAATTTTGAACCTTTTGGACGAGATGCCATCCATAACGGGGGTGGAAAGTTTCAGGCTCAACTTCACCATTGAATCGGCAGAGGAAGTGATGAAAGTCGCCAGCAACGCGCGAAAGAAGTTAGAGGGTTCACTAGATCAGTCCCTGTTCCATCAGGAAACGGACACGCGGGGACATTTTAATAAAGAAATTATTTAGAAAACGAGGACAACAGAAATGATACGAGTGGAAAAGCTCTCTTATGGGTTTCCTGCGAAAGATTTGTATAACGATATTTCCTTTCAGCTGGAAGCAGGGCAGCACTGCGCGCTGATCGGCAGCAATGGCTGCGGAAAATCGACACTGGTTGAGATGCTCATCCATCCGGACCGCTATTTGTATGACGGAAAGATTATCAAAGACGAGGGCTGCCGGATTGGCTATGCCAGTCAGTTCAGCGTCAGAGATAAAGCGCAGGAGCGCACCGTGCTAGACTATCTGAGTGAGAGATTTTTGGAAAATCAGCAGAACATCGCTGCTGCCTGCGAAGAAATGGCAGAGGCAGACGACATGGAAGCCGCGTTTGAGAAGTACCAGGCGCTTTTGGATCTGCACGATGCCATGGATGGAGATCATTATGAAAACAATATCCAAAAGCAGCTATACGTGGCGGGAATGCGCGGCCTGGAGGAGACAAAGCTGTCCCAGATCAGCGGCGGTGAGTACAAGCTCCTGCAGATCATGAGAGAAATGCTGCTGTCTCCCAATCTTCTTGCTTTGGATGAGCCGGATGTCTTTCTCGATTTTGGAAATCTGGGCCGCCTCTGTCAGTTGATCAACGGGTATCAAGGGACTTTGCTGGTGGTCACCCATAACCGCTATTTGCTGAACCACTGTTTCAATAAGATTCTGCATTTGGAAAATGGGGATATCCAGGAATTTGACGGCAGCTACAGCGCCTATCGCTGTGCCGTGCTAAGGGAAAAATTCGAACTGAAATTGCAGCACCTTGCGCAGGAGGAAGAAATCCAGCGCACAGGAGAGCTGGTCGATATATTGAGACACAGGGCGACGGTCATGGTCAATCCCGTCATCGGAAGATCCGTCAATGCGAAGCAGTCCCAGCTCGACCGTCTGCGGGCAAGACAGATCAAAGCGCCTTTTATTGAAATCCGTGAGCCGGAAATCGTACTGCCGGAAGTAGAGCCGGCAGAGGGGCAGGAGGTTTTAAGTGTAACAGATTATCAGGTGGTATTTGACAAAAGCCTGTTAGAAAAGGTGAACTTTCAATTGCTGGCGGGAGAAAAGGCCGCCGTCGTCGGCGCCAACGGCACGGGGAAGACCACTTTGATTCGTGACATTCTGACGGGTCATCATCCGTCGATCCATATCGACGAGAATACCAGTTATGCGTGCCTGTCCCAACTTCAGGGGGAGGACTTTGATGAGGATAAGACAGTAGAAGAAGTCATGCAGGATGCAGGCTTTGACCGCAGAGAAGCCGCGCGCACCCATCTTTCAAAATACTGCCTGGAGGAGACCGTCTTGGATCAGAAAGTTGGCAGTCTGTCCGGCGGCGAACAGAATCTGCTGCAAATTGCAAGACTGGCAAAATCCGATGCCCAGCTTTTGATCCTGGACGAACCAACCAGCCATCTGGATATTTACACACAGATCGCTTTGGAAAACGCCATTGCTGAATACAAAGGGGCGGTGCTGATGGTGACCCATGATTTCTATTTAGCAGCAAATTGTGCGGATTACGTACTCCTCGTCGAAGACAATACGTTCAGACGCATGCGCACGAGGACCTTCCGCAAGATGGTATATGATCAGTATTTTGAACAGAAGTATTTAGAAATCGATCAGAAAAAGCAGGAACTGGAAGGAAAAATCACCGCAGCGTTTAAAAAAGAAGATTTTGCAGCAGTGGAAAAACTGTGCGGGCAGTTAGAAGAACTGAGCGAGTAGTGGGGTGTTGATGAAAGGAATGATACTGTTATGCAAACAAAGCCTTTTAAATTCAAATTGACCATCATTGCTTTGATTGCGATTTGTATGCTGGCTGTGGGCTGCACCATGAGCGATACGGAGAAAGAGAAGGCCGGAGACCTGGTCGCCAAACAGAAGGGCTATTTTGCTGAGCAGGCCATTCGCCAATATGGACAGGATGCAAAGGTCAGAAATATCAGAGCAGAAACGCAGACGATTTATCATCCTCTTTTTGGCATTCCTGCAGAGAGAAAGACCACGGGGAACCTGGCAGGGGACATTACGGCGGGTAAGAAAACCTTCCGGGGCGTGTACTCGTCTGAAACAGGCGAGATCTACAGCGACAAGAATGATAAGGAAATCATCCGGTCGGCAATAGCCTTTTTGGGTCTTTCGGATTCGCAGGTTTTGGGCGTGACATTGACGGATTCCGCCTATAAGAAATACTATCTGCCTGACGAGATTGCCACCTTCGAAGCCATGCTGGAAAATCAATACTTCATGCTGGTTCACATTTACACGACGGCGGACTTGAGCAGTCTGACGAGGGAGGATTTTGCGGCGCTGTATCGTTTTTATCAAAAGTATGAGGATTCCGCAGGATCTGTGGTATTGATCCAATTGGAAGACGGCGAGAATCTGGCGGAACTGCAGCGGGATGTCAACAACATCACCTTCGAATACGAAGACCACCACGGAAAAGTATATGACAATGACGAAAACACCTACGTGGATGCTTTCGAGAAGTTCGATATCGTGTCTTCCCTCTATATCAATGAGACGAAATTTATCTATAACAATTGAGTTTACACATGGACAAAGGAGTAAGTTTATGCTTTTGAAGAATTATACGAGCGCGATGGAATATTGGAATGGCAGGGTCGACAGTACCACAGACTACGAAGCTTTTCGCTGGCATCAGTGGGTGCGCCCCCTCGACCTCAACGAGGAACATCCTGTCTTTGAAGGGAAGCTTGGGTTCGCTTTCATCGGTTTCGCAAGTGACCAGGGTGTAAAGCGAAACAAAGGCAGGACAGGTACGGCCCTGGCGCCAGGCTTTATCAGAGGGCAGATGTCCAATCTGCCGTGTACCTTCACACAGGAGGTGGCACTCTACGATGCGGGAGACATCCAGTGTGACGAGATTTCCATGGAGGAGGGGCAGCGCCTTTTAGGGCTCGCTGTGGAGAAGATTTTGTCTCTCAACCTGTTTCCGCTTGTTTTGGGCGGCGGCCACGAGACGACCTTCGGTCATTTCCAGGGGCAGCTGGCTGATCAAAGCCGCAGCGAAGGTACGCCCGATATTGGAATCATCAATTTTGACGCCCACTTTGACCTGAGACCCTACGACAAAGGAAGATCCTCCGGCTCCATGTTCAGTCAGATCGCCGATATCTGTTATGAACGGGGCATGAAATATCACTATCTGCCTCTGGGCATCCAGCAGCACAGCAACACAGTGCAGCTGTTCAAGATCGCAAAAGAGCTGGGTGTAGATTATATTTTGGCGAAGGAGATCCACCACACCAATTATTCCGCCATCCTGGAGAAGGTGGACGCCTTCATGTACGCCTGCGATTCTTTTTATATTACCATCTGTACCGACGTCTTTTCTTCGGCCTTTGCGCCAGGCGTCAGTGCGACCCAGTCTCTGGGCGTAGACCCGGAGGTGGTTCTGCCCATCATCAAGCATATCCTGCGCACGAGAAAGGTAAGAGGATTTGACATCTGTGAAATTTCTCCGCGTTTTGACCAGGACAATACCACGGCTAATCTGGGCGCGGTGATCATCTTTACCGTGGTCAGTACCCTGGCCAGACTGAACCAGCTGGAGGTGGATCTGGCGGATTTTGCATATTGAATAGAAAAGGGCTGCCTGCA
>URXI01000092.1 GCA_900551775.1 uncultured Eubacterium sp.
GTTCGTATTTGGGTTGGGATTCGTATCAGCAATGGCTTGCATTTGTCCCAAAAGAATTTAAGCTACCAGGATTTGGTTCTCTCAACGCTTCTGTAGCCGCAGGTATTTTGATGTACGAGGCTAAGAGGCATAGAAAAGATCAATAAACAACATTTAAGTGAGGTTACAATAAAATGCAAGAGAAATTAAGCAAGATGCTGGAAGAAGCCAAAGAACAGTTGAACAAAGCGGCTTCACTGGCTGACACAGAAGAAATCAGAGTCAAAGTCCTCGGTAAGAAAGGACAGCTGACAGAAATCCTGCGCTCCATGGGCAAACTGCCTCCAGAAGAGAAAAAGGCGCTGGGTATGGCTGCAAATAAGGTAAAAGCCGAGTTTGAACAGCTGCTGGCCGAAAAAGCTTCCGAGGTGAAAGCAAAAGCAAAAGAGGCTAAGTTTAAAGCGGAGAAAATCGACGTCACAGAGCCGGGCAAAGAAATCGCGTGCGGTGTAAAACACCCGATCACACAGACCATCGATGAAGTCGTAGAGATTTTTAAATCCATGGGTTATGCAGTTTACGAAGGACCAGATGTGGACACGGTCTACAATACTTTTGACGCATTGAACTCTCCGGAGAATCACCCAGCCAGAGATATGACAGATACCTTTTACATCAACGAGGACATGGTACTGAGACCCCATACTTCGTCTGCAGAAATCAGAGCAGAGCTGGAACTGCCCCTGCCATATAAGGTGTTGATTCCGGGCAGATGCTACAGAGTCGATACACCGGATGCGACCCATTCTCCGACTTTCCATCAGATCGAGATGATGGTCATCGGAAAAGACATTACTATGGGCGACTTGAAGGGTTCTTTGGACCACATGGCGAAGAGACTGTTCGGACCTGAAACGAGAACAAAGTTCCGCCCGAGCCACTTCCCGTTCACCGAACCGAGTGCTGAAATGGACGTTTCCTGCTTCAAATGCGGAGGCAAAGGCTGTCCGGTCTGCAAGGGAAGCGGCTGGATTGAAATCCTGGGCTGCGGCATGACGCATCCACACGTACATCAGGCAGGCGGTGTAGACACGGAAAAATACACCGGCTTTGCAGTAGGGATGGGGGTAGAGAGAATCGCTATGCTCAAATACGGCATTGACGATATTCGTTTCCTCTACGAAAACGACATGAGATTCATCGAACAATTCAAATAAGGAGAAATATAAATGTTAGTATCATTAGAATGGTTAAAAGATTATACAGATGTCAACGTGCCTATTGACGAATTCTGTGACCGCATGATCATGAGCGGCTCCGACATGGAGACCTGCGATGAGATCGGCACCGGAATCAGCGGCGTCGTCGTAGGCAGAATCGATAAGATAGAACAACATCCCGATGCAGATAAGCTGGTAGTGTGCCAGATCAACGTGGGAGAAGAGGAACCGCTGCAAATCGTCACAGGAGCGACCAACATCTATGAAGGAGGCTACGTACCTGTTGCCAAAGACGGCAGCCACATCCCGGGTCCCCTTCACGGACAGCCGAAGGTAGAAGGCGGCGTGACCATCACCAAAGGCGAGCTTCGCGGTGTCGAATCCAATGGTATGCTCTGCGGACCACAGGAACTGGGGTATGATGATAAGATTGCCCCATATATTTCTAAAGACGGCATCTGGATGCTGCCAGGTAATTGGGATGCAGATCTGGGCAAAGAATTCGATCAGGCCCTGGGGCTTCACGATTATGTAATCGACTTCTGCATCACGCCAAACCGTCCTGACTGCCTGTGCATGATGGGCATGGCAAAAGAAGCTGCCGCAGTATTTGAGGAAAAGATGACTTACCCTGATACAGAATGCGAGAAGACAGATGAAAACGCATCAGATTACATCAGCGTAGAGGTCAAAAACGATAACTGCAAACGATATACTGCCAGAATCATCAAAGACGTGAAAATCGAACAGTCCCCTTGGTGGCTGCAGAAGCGTCTGATGGCAGCCGGCATGAGACCGATCAACAATATGGTAGACATCACCAACTTCGTCATGATGGAATACGGCCAGCCAATGCACGCTTTCGATATCAGAAGCATCGCTGGCAGCCACATCGTTGTGGACATGGCGAAAGACGGAGATAAATTCGTAACTTTGGATGGACAGGAAAGAGACGTTTATGCAGATACACTGATGATTAACGATGCCGAAAAACCAATCGGTATCGCTGGCATCATGGGTGGTCTGGATTCCGAAATCGTCGATGACACTAATACCGTCGTCGTGGAGTCCGCCTGCTTTGATAAGACCTGCGTTCACCGTTCCATCAAGAAGCTGGGCCTGAAGACGGAAGCTGCAGCCAGATATGAGAGAGGACTGGACCCAAATCTGTGCGAAGCTGCTGCAGACAGAGTCTGCAAGCTGGTTGAGATGCTGGGATGCGGCAAGGTCCTGAACGGCAGCGTGGACGTCTATCACAATCCAGAGACAGCACCTGCCATCAAATGCAGAGTCAGCAGAGTCAACAAGATTCTCGGCACCGAAATCGGCAGAGAAGAGATGGTAAGCTATTTCGAAAGACTGGATATGAAGGTAGAAGGCGAAGGCGACATCATGCTGGTAACACCGCCGACTGTGCGCCAGGACATGAAGGAAGAAATCGACTGTGTAGAAGAGGTCGCAAGACTTTACGGATATGATAACCTGCCGATGACCCTGCCTAGTGCAGATACGGTGGGCACTGTCAGCAAGAGCTGGGAACTCAGAGATATGACAAGGAACCTGCTCTGCGGCATGGGAGCAAACGAAATTCAGACCTACTCCTTCTCCAACAACAAGATTTTGGATGGTATCGGTATTGAAGAAGACTCCTGGGAGAGGAATTTTGTCGACATCATCAATCCGATGGGAGAAGAAACCTCTGCGATGAGGACGATTCTGACTCCGGGCATGTTAGAGGTCCTGGGCAGAAACTATGCGAGAAATCAGGAGCGCGTGAAGGCTTACGAAATCGGACTGACCTATATGAAGAATCTGATGGATCCTAAAGCGCTGCCGATCGAATCTTATAACCTGACCATAGGTCTCTATGGCAAAGATGAGGACTTCTTCACACTGAAAGGCATGATCGTAACGCTGCTTGCCAGACTGGGAATCGAAGATCTGGAATTTGAGGCAGAATCAGATTACAAGGTATATCATCCGGGCAGATGTGCAAGAATCCTTACAAAAGACAAAAACGGTGAACCCGTCGAACTGGGTATCATGGGTGAAGTACACCCTGATGTAGCGGAAAATTATGGAATTGGAACGCGCAGTTATATTTGCGAGTTGTTCTTTGATCTGATTGTTGAACTTTCAGAGAAAGAAATTCTCTACCATCAGCCGCCGAAATATCCATCCACCTCCAGAGACGTGGCTATGATTGTAGAAGAAGACCTTCAGGTTGGAGAGATGGAAAAGGCGATCAAAGAAGGCGGCACAGAGATTTTGAGAGATGTAAAACTCTTTGACGTCTACAGAGGCGAACAGGTCGAAGCCGGCAAGAAGAGCGTGGCATTCAGCCTGACCTACAGACACGACGATCGGACTTTGACAGATGAAGAAGTGGATCAGATTCACGGCAATGTGATCCAGCTTTTGAAAGAAAAGTTCAATGCAGTGATAAGAGATAACTAAAGAGGTTAAATGGTATGGAGAGCAAAGTAACTGTAAAGATATTTGGACAGGAGTACACGATTGCCGGCGATAAGCCTGCGGAAGAGATTGAAAAAATAGCAGAATATGTGGACAACAAGATGCGTCTGATCAGCAGAGTTGCCGGAGATTCCGGCCAGGGCAGTATCGCCATACTGTCCGCCATCAATGTTGCAGAGGAATACTTTGACGCTCTGAACCAGATTGAACAGCTGAAAATCTCGAAAACGCAGCTCGAAAATGACTCCAAGTACTACCTGAAGATGTGGGAAGATGCAAAGCAGAACTTCATGCAGTACAAGGACAGCATGTCTGAAATCAAAAATCAGAAAAAAGAAAATGATGAAAGATTTAAAGAGCTGCAGGCGAAGTGCAGCGAATATGAAAATTCCTTTTTCGATCTACAGATGGAAAATATCCAGTTGAAAAGTGAGTTAGAAAAACTGAAAAACAATGGATAGAGGAAAACATCATGAATAAAAAAGCACTTGATGTGTTAGAGTATAAAAAAATTATTGAGCTTCTGAAAGAGGAGGCAGGTTCGGAAATGTCAAAAAAAATCATTTCCGAACTGATGCCTTACACGGATGTACATGTAATTTCAGAAGAATTAAGGTCAACCACGGAAGCGGTTGACCTTATTGTGCGTAAAGGGCCTCTGCCTACGGGAGGCATCTATGATATCGGACAGAGCCTTGGATTTGCAAGGAAAGGCGGCGCTCTGTCGATGAAGCAGCTGCTGCAGGTTCATTACAATTTGCGCATCTGCGAGCGGGTTGTCAGCTTTATGAAAAGCGACCTTCCGCCGCTGCCCCTGATCAATTCCATGACAGAATTGATCGTGACCATGCCCCGTCTGGCGGAGAATATCGACAGATGTATTCTCTCTGAGGATGAGATGAGCGACAATGCCTCATCAGAACTGCGAAGCATCAGACGCAGCATCGGCAGACAGAACGAGGCCATCAAAAACAAATTGAATCACATCCTGAATTCATCTGATAATCGGACTTATCTGCAGGATTCCATCGTGACTATGCGGGACGGCAGATATGTAATCCCTGTCAAGCAGGAGCATCGGGCCAGGTTTCCGGGTATCGTCCACGACCAGTCCAAGGCCGGGGCGACCCTCTTTGTGGAACCTCAGGTCATCGTAAATTTAAACAACGAACTGAGAGAGCTGGAGATGGCGGAAGAGGCGGAAATGGCACGGATTCTGGCAGAGCTTTCTGCCGGCGTGGCAGAGCATTTCCACGACATCAAGAACAACCAGGAGATTCTTATTCAGCTGGATTTCATCATGGCGAAAGGGAAATTGTCTTGCAGAATGAAGGGGTCGGAGCCCCATATCAATGAAGACGGCTATCTCCTGATCAGGGAAGGGCGGCACCCTTTGATCGACGAAAAGAAGGTGGTGCCTATCAACGTACCCATCGGCAAAGATTACCGAACCCTTGTGGTCACCGGGCCTAACACGGGTGGAAAGACGGTAACCCTCAAGACCATCGGGCTTCTGGCCCTCATGGCCCAGAGCGGTCTGCACATTCCGGCATCCAGCCAGAGCCAGATCCCCATCTTTGATGATGTCTTTGCTGACATCGGAGACGAGCAGAGTATCGAGCAGAGCCTGTCCACCTTCTCCTCTCACATGAAGAACATCGTCAGAATCGTAGAGGAGGCAGATGCCGGTTCACTGGTACTCCTTGACGAGTTGGGCGCGGGCACAGATCCGACGGAGGGCGCGGCTCTCGCCATCGCCATATTGGAGACCCTGTACAAGCGGGGCGCCATGACGGCGGCGACCACACACTACAACGAAATCAAGAAATATGCCTTGTCCACAGACGGCGTTGAAAATGCCTCTATGGAATTTAACGTGGAGACACTGAGCCCGACTTATCGCCTTTCCATCGGCATTCCAGGCAAGTCCAACGCTTTCGAAATATCCAAGAAGCTGGGATTGTCAGAGGCTTTGATCGACAGGGCAGGACAGCTCATCGAGCGGGGCGATATCGAGTTTGAGGATGTCATCAGCGCCATCGAAGCCGACAAGAAAAAGGCGGAGGAAGAGCGGGATGAGGCCATCATGATCAACCTGGCCATGAAGAAAAAGCAGGATGAGATCGAGAAACAGATGGCGGACCTCGAAAAGAAAAAAGAAAAGATGATTGCCGACGCCAGGGAAGAGGCGCGGGAGATCCTCAGAGACGCCAGAGAGACGGCCAGCGAAGTACAGAAGGAACTGAAGGAACTTTCCAAGCTGGAAAGCATGGGCGAGCGGAACAAGCGCTTTGACAAGAGCAGACGGAAGCTGAAAGAGACAGAAGGAAAATACGCCGAAAGACTGATCAGACAGGTCAACAACAATCCGGTGCAGGCATCGGAGATCAAGGTGGGTGACCGGGTCAAGGTTTTGTCTTTGGATCAGAACGGAGAGATTCTCTCCCTGCCCGACGACAAGGGGAACCTTTTGGTCAAGGTGGGTATCATGAAGGCCAACCTGAGCCTGGACGATCTGATGCTGATCAACGACGGCACGGCCAAGAAGAAGCCGCAGAAATCCGCGAAGTACGGCCAGCTCTACAAGGTAAAGGCGCAAAACGTTTCTATTTCCATCAATGTGCAGGGCGAAAGCCTGGATGACGCGGTGATGGATGTCGATAAATATCTGGACGACGCTTACGTAGCGGGACTCAAGGAGGTCACAGTCATACACGGACGGGGAGAAGGCATCCTCAAGTCCGGTATTAGAGACATGTGCAGGAGGCACAAGCATGTTGCGTCTTTCAGAAAAGGCAATTATAATGAAGGCGGTGACGGCGTCACCATCGTGAAAATGAAAACGGAGTAATCTTATGTATTTAATCAGCGGATGCCTCCTGGGACACAACTGCAAGTATAATGGAGGCAGCAATTACAACAAAGAAGTCTGTGACTTTTATGAGAACCACTCCTGCATTGTCGTCTGCCCGGAAGGAATCAGCGGGCTGCCCACACCCAGGCCGCCAGCCGAGTATGTGGGGATGCGGATTCTGGACAGGGAAGGCACGGATGTGACCGAAGCCTTCGAGCGGGGCGCGGCGCTATCTTTAGAGCGGGCTTTTGATGAGGCCCGGCGGCGCGGCGAAACAATCGAAGGTGCTGTGCTCAAAGCCAACAGCCCCTCCTGTGGCAGCGGCAAGATCTACGACGGAACTTTTTCCGGCAGACTGGTTCAGGGAGACGGCTGTTTTGCGGCAAAGCTCAAAGAGCGGGGAATCAAAGTAATTTCAGAGAAGGAGATAAACAATGGTAAATTTTAAGGATGAAATCGCAAAATTGATTGCGGAGAAGGTAGAAGGTCTCGAGCTTTCGGAGATTCAGGACATGATCGAAGTGCCGCAGGATGCGAAGATGGGAGACTATGCGTTCCCGTGCTTCAAGCTGGCAAAGGTGCTGCGCAAGGCGCCGCCTCTCATCGCCAAGGGCATCGCAGAGGGCATCGCGGACGCGCCTTTGTTCGAAAAGGTGGAACAGGTCAACGCCTATGTGAACATGTTCATTTCCAAGGAGGAATTTGTCAAGGATACGCTGGAAGAGGTTCTGGCAAAGGGTGACGACTTCGGAAAGACCAACGTCGGCGAAGGCAAGAAGGTCATCGTCGAGTATTCCTCTCCGAACATCGCAAAGCCGTTCCACATCGGACACATCAGAAGTACGGTCATCGGAAACTCCATCTACAAAATTTATGACGCGCTGGGGTACGACGTGGTCAGAATCAACCACCTGGGCGATTACGGCACCCAGTTCGGTAAGATGATCTGTGCCTACAGACATTGGGGCAACAAGGAAGACGTCATCAAGGAGCCGATCAAAACCCTGCTCAGCTATTACACCAAGTTCCACGTGGAAGTAGAAACCCATCCGGAGCTGGACGACGAAGCGCGCGAAATCTTTACCAAGCTGGAGCACGGCGAAAAGGAAGAGGTGGAACTGTGGCAGTGGTTCAGAGATGAATCTCTGAAGGAATTCACCAGAGTATATGACATGCTGGGCATCTCCTTTGACTCCTACGCCGGTGAGAGCTTTTACTCCGACAAGATGCCTAGATTCGTGAAGGAACTTGCGGACAAGGGGCTGCTGGAAGAATCCCAAGGCGCGCAGATCGTGGACCTGGAACCTTACGGCCTGGGCGCTGCCCTGGTTACAAAATCTGACGGCTCCACCCTCTATATCACAAGGGACATCGCGGCAGCCGTATATAGAAAAGAAACCTATGATTTCTATAAGAACATCTACGTAGTCGCTTCTCAGCAGAACCTCCACTTCCAGCAATGGATTCAGATTGTAGAGCTTCTGGGCTACGAATGGGCGAGAGACTGCGTCCACATTCCATTCGGCCTTGTCAGCCTGGAGGACGGCACCATGTCCACCAGAGAGGGCAGAGTGGTCTTCTTGGAGGATGTTCTCAACAAAGCAGTAGATAAGACGAAGGAAATCATTAAAGAGAAGAACGCAGACGCATCAGAAGCGGATGTTGATGAGATCGCCAAAGCAGTGGGTATTGGTGCGGTCATTTTCCAGGAATTATCCAACAACAGAATCAAAGACTACACATTCAAGTGGGATAAAGTGCTCAACTTTGACGGAGAGACGGGCCCTTATGTGCAGTATACCCATGCGAGATGCGCATCCGTACTGCGTAAGGCTGGAGAGGCCATCGTGAAAAAGGCAGCCGCCCTTGACGGCGTGGACTTTCAATATCTCTGCAGCGAGAGCGCTTATGAGCTGGCGAAGCTGTTATACAAATTCCCTGCCGTCATCGTGGACGCAGGCGAAAAATATGAACCATCTATCGTGACCAGACATATCGTAGATATGGCACAGGGCTTCAACCGTTTCTATCATGATGAGCACATCTTGACAGATAACGAGGAGGAGCAGGTCGCAAAAGTGGCTCTGGTCATCGCAGCAAAGGACGCCATCAAAAACGGTCTGGCACTGCTGGGCATGAAAGCGCCAGAAAGAATGTAGCGCAGGCGGGGTTTGTCCCTCCGGGCGTCCTCATTTGCCCCTCCGGGTTGCCTGCCATGCCCTCCGGGCGTCCTCATTTGCCCCTCCGGGCGGCAGTGTTACGCAGATTCCGTCCAAAAGGCTGGAAAAGTTAAGCTGAATGGCATAAAATCTACGAATCTGCGTAACTGACGGCGCAGGTCTGTGCTTCCCTGCTAGGGGAGGGGGGTATGACTTACGATAAAGTTGTGCTTTTTGAAGGATTTAGTGTAGTTTGACATAACTGACCGGACAGTAAGGCTCGGTTTTGAGGGATTTCGTGGCAGTTTGGCTGGATAATATGTAATATTATGGAAGGCAGTTACTTTTGTGACAGATTTTCAACGGAAATGAGCGGATGTATTGAAGAAAAAATAACCGGTGCTGCCATTTTGAGGTCCAATCGGCGTTGTCCGATAGGGCGCTGTTATGTCAAATGATCAAAAAAGTGCCAAAAAGCATAAAACTATCGTATGCGGCGCTGTGGCGCTTAGCGAAAGAATGAAAGGATATTCTGATTTATGAGATATGAAGGTGATATTTACAGGCCTCCCAGTGAGGCTTACAGCCTGTTGATTCAGGTGACTATCGGCTGCTCTCAACAAATGCACTTTTTGCAGTATGTTCAAGGACAAAAAGTTCAGGGTGAGGGAAGTGAGCGAGGTTCTGGAGGATCTGGAGACAGCCAGAAAGACCTACCGCAGGGTGGAGAAAATCTTTCTCTGTGACGGCGACGCCCTCTGCCTTGCCAACTCCAAGCTGATGGTGATATTAGACAGGATCAAGGAACTCTTTCATGAGTGCAAACGGGTCGGTGTCTACGGATCGGCAAAAGACGTTCTGAGAAAGACGCCGGAGGAGCTGGTACAGCTGCGAGAAGCTGGGATCGGCATGATCTATCTGGGTGCAGAATCAGGCAGCCAGAAGGTGCTGGATGCGATCCACAAAGGTGTCACTCGTGAACAGATGATCGAAGCCGTGCACAAGATCGAAGCCTCCGGCATCAAAGCGTCGGTTACCTTTATCTCCGGTCTTGCAGGC
Source organism: uncultured Eubacterium sp. (assembly GCA_900551775.1). Classification (GTDB taxonomy): domain Bacteria; phylum Bacillota; class Clostridia; order Peptostreptococcales; family Anaerovoracaceae; genus Senimuribacter. The sequence continues at coordinate 9,747 of URXI01000092.1, forward strand.
AAGGCAGGATGGGAAGAACACGCCATCGAAACGGGAAAGATGATCAGCGAGATGAACGCTTCTTATGTGGGGCTGCTGACTTTGATGCTGGACCCTCGCGCGCCGATCATGAAGCAAATCGACAGAGGCGAACTGTCCCTGCTTTCTGGAGAAGAAGTCGTCGCTGAGACTTATCTCATGCTAAAACATGCAGAACCGACAGAGACTTGCGTATTCAGGAGCAATCACGCCTCAAACTACGTTTCTCTGCGCGGCAATCTGCCGGCTGATAAAGAGAGGATGATGGCGCAGCTGCAGCGCGCCATGGAGGACCACGGTTTATTAAAGGATGAAAGATTCAGGATGTTATAATTATGAGGATTTTACTGACCACCTTAAATTCTAAATATGTGCACTCCAACTTGGCGTTGAAATATCTCTACAGCGTGGCGGAAGGTTCGGACCTGGATATCGACCTGGTCGAGTTCACCATCAATAACGACATGGGCTACGTCTATACAGAAATCGTCAGGGGCGGCTATGACTATGTCTGCTTCTCCTGCTATATCTGGAATATCGAGAAGATCAAAGCCCTGGCATCAGATATCAAGAAAGCCTGCCCTGAAGTGAAGATTTTGCTGGGCGGACCTGAGGTCAGCCACGAAACTGCGCTTTTTATGGAAGAAAACAGCTGGGCAGATTATGTGATACGCGGGGAAGGGGAGTACCCCTTCTTCCAGTTTTGTAAAGAGCTGGTGCTGGGTGAAAACAACTTTTCCAAGGTCAGCAGCCTGGTCTACCGGGAGGACGGCAGGGTTTTGCAGACGGCGGACGGACCGCTTTTGGATATGGATGCCATCCCTTTTCCATATGAAAAACTTCCTTTGGAGTCTGACAAGGTGGTGTATTATGAGTCGTCGAGAGGCTGTCCTTATCACTGCAGCTACTGCTTGTCATCGCTGGAAAAGACCATCCGCCCGCTGTCACTTGCGCGGACAAGACGGGATTTGGGTTATTTCCTCTTTAAAAAAGTCAAGCAGGTAAAGTTCATCGACAGGACCTTTAATTACGATAGAGAAAGAGCCTATGAAATTTGGCGTTATCTCATCGAGAATGACAATGGGGTGACGAATTTTCACTTCGAAATCTGCGGGGAACTTCTGGACGATCGTCACTTCGACCTTCTGTCAAAGGCACGGCAGGGGCTGTTTCAATTTGAAATCGGCATTCAAAGTGCTAATCCTGAGGCCCTTGCGGCAGTGGATCGAAAAGAGAGCGTGTTCCCGATTTTACATAACACAGAAAAATTACTGGCTTTGGGGAATATTCACATCCATGTGGATCTGATTGCAGGTCTTCCTTTTGAGGACTACAAGTCTTTTGCCAGATCCTTTAACAAAGTCTACGAACTGGGAGCCGATAATCTGCAGCTGGGTTTTCTAAAACTGCTGAAGGGCACGAAAATCCGCTGCCAGGTTTTGGAGCACGATTATGTGTATCGCGACATCGCACCCTATGAAGTGGTTTCGAACAAATATCTTTCGGCTGTAGAGCTGGTCAAACTGAAGATGGTGGAGACCGTGCTTGATCTTTACGCCAACAAAGGCGGTTTTGAGATGGGACTGAAGTTCCTGCTGCGATCTCTGGGTGATAACCCGTTTCATTTCTATGAGCAGTTGGCTGATTTTTTCTTTTCAAAGGGGTATCAGCACAGATCACACAAGAAAGAAGACCTTTATCGGATCTTGTTGAAGTTTGCAGAGAGCAAAGGTCTTGCAGAAGGAGCGGAAATCTTTCTGTCAGAAGATCTTTCGCGGACGATGAATTTTGATGCTGTAAAGAAATTTCACAAAAAAGGATGGGAGATATAATGGAAAACAAAGAAATACAAGATAGAATCGGTGAGTATCTGATACCTCACGTGGAGGAGTTCGTCTTTGATGAGTTATCGGACAGTTACCTTGAGAAAGCAGGAATTGCAGACATTCTTACCGGTGTACCGGTGCCTATACGCAAGACCTCCATGGCAAACCTATCGACCCTGGTCATCGCGCAGAATATGGCTTTCATCATCGGCTGTGACGTGAATTTCAAATTCAGAGATAATTACATTGCCTACATTCTCAGGACTTTTACCAAGGAGTTCGCGAAGCCTTTGATCAACGAAGGGGTGGAGGCGGCAGCCAAGAACGATTTTGATTATGCCTGCATCTGCTTCCGCGGAGCGCTTTTGATCGATCCTGATTCGGCGGACGCCCTCTATTGCTACGGCAGGGCCTGCAAGGACTCTTATGAGGTCGGCGAAGGCGAAGAGTATGTGGGGCGCTACAAAGCCGAATCTCTCGAGGCGTTCGAAAAGCTGACCATCAAAAACCCTGACTTCGATATGGGTTACTATTTCCTGGGATATGGGTATCTGAATCTGGGTCTGTATGTCAAAGCGAAACTGACCTGGGAGAGTTTCATGAAGCTCTCTGAGCACCAGGAGCAGAAGGAAGAAGTGCAAGGCTGGCTGGACAAGCTGGAAGAGCCGGTCAAAATAGAGGAAGGTTATAACCACGTCCTCAGTGGCCGCTACGAGGAAGGCCTGCGCATTTTGCACAATTACGAAGATGACGAGCGATTCAACACCTGGTGGCCGTTATGGTATTACCTGGGAGCTGCTAACAAAGCCCTGGGTGATGTGGCTGAGGCGGAACGCTGTTTCCTGCAGGTTTTGAAACTGACGCCTAGTAATGTGGAAGCAATGGAAGAGCTGACTACCATCTATGAGGCACAGGGCGAGGGAGAAAAAGCGGAAAAGTTTGCGAAGAAGATAGAGATCGTCAAATACAATGCGGAACTTGACAAGGCGGAGAAAATGAACGGCTTGTCATAGGGGCTGATTTGAAATTTCTACAGGCAGCGCGGGGGCACCTCCGGCTGCCGCAGTGCTCTCCAGTAGTAGATTTCTGCGAAAGTGCCATAAATGCGTCATAACAGAGCAAATCTGCCATAATTTGAAATAAACCGATCGATTATGGCACTTTGGGTTGATAGCGATGAGCATGGATGGGGACGCTCGAAGCATCCGCAATGTCTGCTAAAAAATACATTTATTACCTATTGACATTCGCTATGTAGTATTATATAATTATTCATGCCGTCGGAAATGTCGGCAAAGTGTTCCGAGGTAGCTCAATGGTGGAGCAACCGGCTGTA
>URXI01000093.1 GCA_900551775.1 uncultured Eubacterium sp.
TGTTTTGTTGACAGATTAGAAATACTATTGACAAACCTTTTGACTTTCAGTACAATTTTCTGAGTGACCAAAAATTTATGGAGGAACGTAATGAAAGAAAAGAAGAAACTATCTCTTGCCGTACAGATCTTTATCGGTCTTGGATTGGGCATTGCCGCAGGGCTGATATTTATCGCTGCCGGCAAAGAAGGATGGGCTGATTCGTATATCATGCCCTTTGGGACTATCTTTTTGAACTTGATTAAGTTTATTGTAGTACCAATTGTACTGACATCGATTATTTCAGGAGTCATATCTCTGAAAGATATCAAGAAAGTAGGCTCTATCGGCGGAAAGACAATCGTCTTTTATATGTGCACGACAGCGGTGGCCATCGTCATCGGACTGACCTTTGCGAACTTGTTTAAAGGTACCTTCAGCGTGCTTCAGACTAGCGGTCTGACGTATGAAGCGACAGAGCCGGTCAGCTTTATGGAGACCCTGGTCAATATCTTTCCGTCAAATGCAGTAGCGCCGATGGTAGAGGCAAATATGCTGCAGGTCATCGTCATTGCCCTGCTGTTTGGCTTTGGCATTATTTTATCTGGAGAAAAAGGACAACCTTTTGCCAAGATGATTGTCAGCCTCTCTGATGTATCCTTACGCATCATGGAGATGATCTTGAAACTCTCTCCAATTGGTGTTTTCTGCCTGATTACGCCGGTTGTTGCGACTAACGGACCAAAGATATTGGGTTCTCTTGCAATGGTATTGCTGGCAGCTTATATCTGCTACATACTGCACGTCGTCATCGTATATTCAGGTGCCGTCAAAGGGCTTGCAGGTGTAAATCCGCTGACTTTTTTCCGGGGTATCGCTCCGGCCATGATGTTCGCCTTTTCCAGTGCATCCTCGGTCGGCACGCTGCCGCTGAACCTGGAATGCTCAGAAAAGCTGGGAGCAAAGAGAGAAGTTGCTAGTTTTGTCCTGCCTTTGGGAGCAACCATCAACATGGACGGAACCGCGATTTATCAAGGTGTCTGTGCGGTCTTCATCGCCAGATGCTATGGAATCGACCTGACATTATCACAGATGCTCGTCATCGTTCTGACTGCAACCTTGGCGTCTATTGGTACGGCCGGTGTGCCTGGCTCCGGCATGATCATGCTGGCCATGGTATTACAGAGTGTAGGACTGCCAGTGGAAGGTATCGCTCTGGTAGCAGGTGTAGACCGTATCTTCGATATGGGAAGAACCACCGTCAATATTACCGGAGATTCCGTATGTTCCATCGTTGTGAGCAAAATGGAAGAACGTAAAGAAGCGAGAAGAGCAAAAGCAAGGGCATAAAAATACAAGGGGCTGCAAGTTGCAGCCCCTGTTTGTTTGGGGAAATTCACAGAATTGGGGGACTAATTCTGGCGGTGTTGACAAAGGATTGTCCACTGCGATATACTTATACTGTAAGCATTTGCAGATGCCACGCGCGTCAGCAGATGTTTTTTTAAAGAGAAAAGTTCGTGTGTTGTGAGTAAGGGAGGAGATTTGTATGAAAAAATTAAATTTGAAGAAAATAAGCATAGATGTATTTGTAGATATCATCGGAGGGATCCTGATTGCCATCGGCACTTATAATTTTGCAGCCGCTTCAGAATTCCCAATGGTGGGGTTTAACGGAATCGGCTTGATTCTATACCACCTTTTTGGCCTGCCCATCGGAACGGTGGCATTTGTATTGAACATACCGGTGGCTATCGCCTGCTTTAAAATTCTCGGAAGAGACTTTTTTATCAGGTCCATCAGGACCATTGCTATCACTTCTGTGATCATGGACGTGGTCGCGCCGAAGTTTCCAGTCTATGAGGGGGATTTGATGCTTTCCGCAATCTGTACCGGCGTGCTTTCCGGCCTGGGATATGCTTTGATTTACATGAGAGATTCTTCCACCGGCGGCACTGACTTTATCATGCTGTCCATCAAAGAATACTTCCCGCATCTCTCTTTGGGAAAGATCTCCTTCGCCATGGAATCATTGGTAATTGCAGCTGGAACAGTTTTTGTATCAAAAAACATCGAAGGCCTGATTTATGGCATGATAATCAGTTTCATCCTTTCCATCATGGTAGATAAAGTGATGTACGGAATTTCCGCTGGTAAAATGGCCTTTATCGTCACAGATCACGCTCACGAAGTAGCAGACCGCATTGATGAAACGGTAGGGAGAGGATCCACTTTCTTAAAAGCAGAAGGCAGTTATTCTGAAGAAGAGAAGGATGTAGTCATGTGCGCATGCAGTACCAAGCAGATGTACGGCATCAGGAATGTTGTCAAGCAGGTTGATCCGGAAGCCTTTATCATCATCATGGAATCCAACGAAGTAGTAGGATCTGGCTTTAAAGCGAAATAATTAGAAAAGATGCTGTCCAGGTTCGTCGTTGGACAGCATCTTCTGATTTGGGGGCTTACTTTACGTCGTAGGCAATCAGCGCTACCTCGCAGCCGCATTTTTCTGCAAGCTTGTGTTCTGCCTCGCTGATGATTTTAAGATCCGCTGGGGAAAGTTCTGCCAATTTGTCGTTATACATTTTTATCACCTCCAACTATAGTATTTACCGGATGACAGAACAACATTCCAGTGATAAAATAAAAAAGATTGTTAATTATTTTCGGGAATAATACTAAGAGCTGCTTTCGTTTGCGTCTTTGCCGCTATTGTGGTAGAATAGTTCCGCGAAGTAAACGATGCTGCTTATAAAAATCGAAATCCTATGGAGTGAACATATGGAAAATATGATCAAAATTGAAAATTTAGTTTTTGAATATACACAGGGCGACGAGGAAGCGCCGGTCAGAGCGATTAACGAGATTTCCCTGGAAATAGAGAAGGGCAGCTTTACGGCTGTCATCGGCAAGAATGGATCAGGCAAGTCCACTTTGGCGAAGAACCTCAACGGACTTCTTCTGCCCAGCTGCGGGACTGTCTACGTAAAAAAATGGGACACCAGGGATGATGACCATATATGGGACGTGCGGCAGACGGCGGGGATGGTCTTTCAGAATCCCGACAATCAGCTGGTCTCCTCTATCGTGGAAGACGACGTAGCCTTTGGACCCGAAAATTTGGGCATTGAGCCGCAGGAGATCAGAAAAAGAGTGGACAGAGCATTAGAATCTGTCAACATGGGACAATTTAAGAAAAAAGCCCCCCATCTTCTGTCTGGCGGACAAAAGCAGAGGATCGCGATTGCAGGTGTCGTGGCCATGCGGCCGGAATGCATCATCTTTGATGAGCCGACAGCGATGCTGGATCCAAAAGGCAGAGATGAGATCATGAAAATTATCAAAGAACTGCATGAAGACGGGATTACTGTGATTTTGATTACCCACTTCATGGATGAGGCAGTACAGGCAGATCGAGTCGTCATTATGAATGAGGGCAATATCCTTCTTGACGGAACACCTTCTGAAGTGTTCTCGCAGGGAGAGACCATCAAAGCGGCCAACCTGGACGTTCCGCTAGCTGTGGAACTTGCCGGCAGACTGAGAAAAAGAGGAATTAAGATTCCTGAGGATGTCATTACAAATGAAGGATTGGTAACATTCGTATGTCAATACAAGTAAGAAATTTATCACATATTTATTCAAAGGGAATGCCTGATGAACAACTGGCGCTTTCTAACATCAATTTCGATATTTACGACGGGGAAATCGTAGGCGTTATCGGTCACACCGGTTCGGGAAAGTCGACGCTGCTGCAGCATCTCAATGGACTGCTGCAGCCGGACAGCGGCACCATTGTCATTGGAAATACAGATATTACCGAACCTGGCGTGGCTATGAAAGAAATACGCAGGCGGGTAGGACTGGTTTTCCAATATCCGGAGTATCAGTTATTCGAGGAAACCGTGGCGCAGGATGTGGCTTTCGGACCTAAGAATCTGGGACTATCTGCGGCAGAGGTGGATGACCGGGTCGAGGAAGCATTGGAACTTGTGGGGCTGGATTACGAGGATATCAAAGACCGTTCTCCTTTTGATCTCTCTGGCGGTCAAAAGAGACGAGTAGCCATCGCCGGGGTCATCGCCATGAAGCCGCACGTTTTGATCCTGGATGAGCCCACAGCAGGTTTGGATCCGGGAGCGCATCAGGATATTCTCGCTATGATTGAAGAAGTCCACGAAGCACAGAACAACATCATCATCTTTGTTTCCCATAACATGGCGGATGTTGCCAGTTTATCTGACAAAGTCATGGTTTTGGACAACGGAAAGCTGGTGACGGTTGGAACGCCGCAGGAGGTATTTTCACAAAAGGAACGCCTGGAGGCAATCGGACTGAATGTACCGCCTGTTACAGATCTGATGCACCAGATCAAGAGCGGCGGGGCGGCCGTCAATGAAAAGGTGCTTACCATCAAAGAGGCGGAAGAAGAATTATATAACTATTTACAGAGGAAAATGATTTAATGATAAGAGATATCACACTTGGACAATATTATCCCAGCGAATCCATCATTCATCGGCTGGATCCGAGAATTAAAATTATCGCGACGATTTTGTTTATCGCAGAGTTATTTATCGTGGATGATTTTATCGGGTTTGCCATCTGCGGCGGGGCGCTGGCTATCATCGTTGGCGTATCAAAGGTGCCCCTGGCCTTTATTATGCGGGGGCTGAAACCGATTCTTTTGATCATCATCTTTACCTTCTGCCTCAACATTTTCATGGTGGATGGCAGGGTGATCTGGCAATGGGGATTTTTGAAAATCACGGTTGAAGGCCTTTATACGGCGGCGTTTATGGGACTGAGGCTGATTCTTTTGATCATCGGTTCTTCCCTGCTGACGCTGACGACAAAACCCATCAGTCTGACTGATGCCATCGAGAGACTGCTGAGCCCGCTTTCGCATATCGGTGTGCCTACTCATGAAATTGCCATGATGATGTCCATCGCCCTCAGGTTTATTCCGACGCTTTTGGAGGAGACGGACAAAATCATGAAAGCCCAGCAGGCTAGAGGCGCTGATTTTGAAAGCGGGAACATCCTGAGCAGGGCGAAATCCCTGATTCCCATCCTTGTACCTCTATTTGTAAGTGCTTTCCGCATCGCGCAGGATTTGGCTATGGCCATGGAAGCCCGCTGCTACCGAGGTGGAAAAGGGCGTACCAGAATGCATGAGATGAAGTTCGGCGGCAGAGACGTTGCGGCGATGGCCGCCTTAGCGGCGTTTCTGGCAGTGATTATTTTGGAGAGAATCTTTTTATGAGACAGAGAAAGCTAAAAAATATAGACGAGAGACTGGAAGACTTTTGTGATTTTACCATAGAAAACCCACAGCGTCTTAAGGGGAAATGGAAGGAAGCCTTTGGAAACGACCATCCAATTTATCTGGAAATCGGCTGTGGAAAAGGACAGTTTGTGACCAGTTACGCAGCAAAATACCCACAGTGGAATTTTATTGCAATTGAGGGTCATCAGAGTGTGGTGCTCAGAGCTTTGGAGAAAGCGGCGGAGATGGAAGCAGTCAACATCAAATTCGTCTTGGAATATGTGAAAGATATCCGTGATTATTTTGATCGGGGAGAACTTGAGGGGATTTTTTTAAACTTCAGTGATCCCTGGCCGAAGGATCGTCACGCAAAACGCAGACTGACCTATGAGAAACGCCTTTTACAGTATTGTGACGTGATACGCGAAGGGGGAGCAATTCAATTCAAGACTGACAATGAAGGTTTGTTTGATTTTACCTTGGATCAAATTGAGATTGCAGGACTGAAAATTTTGGAAATGTCAAGAGATCTCCATGCTTCGGAATTTGCAGAGACAAATATTACCACAGAGTACGAAGATAAATTCGCAGCGACTGGGAAGAATATCAATTATGTAAAGATAAGAGCCTGATACAGGCTCTTTCCTATTTGGGAAATTAGTTCTTGATGATTTTTGAAGGATTGCATAGATTGCCATTCTTCATCAGTTCAAAATGAAGATGGGTCGGTTCCATGGATTCATAAAGCGCAGTCTGTCCAACGTTGCTGATTACCTGGCCTTTCTTTACCGTATCGCCTTTTTCAGCAAGCTTATCTGTGGAGAGATTGCTGTATTTGGAAATATAGCCATTGCTGTGGGTGATCTCGATGGTGATTCCATAGGCATCATCTGTATATATGTCCGTAATTGTACCGCTGGCGATTGCTTTGACACTGGTTCCCTGGGGAGCCTCGATATCCATACCTGGGTGGGTCATGTATTGATCGAGAGTCGCGTTGTAGATCACCATATCCATTGAATACTTCTTAGATACTTTTCCTTTGTCCGCGTCGACAGGCAGGATGAACGTATTGGATTTTGATGACTGCTGATTACTATCTACAATGGGAACGCTGGCGGATGCTTCTTCTGACTTATCACTTGCCTGTTCTTTTTGCTGATCATCGGCGTCCTTTTCCTGATCAGTGGTGGTCTTTTTCGTAACAGGCACATCATTTGCACTATTTGAGATTTTGTCAATACTAGCTTTTATCGTGAAAATAGATGTCAGAGCTATGAGACAGAAGCAAAGCATCAGAACAGCGGCAACCTTGTCTTTCCCTTTTTTTCTTTCAACTTGTCGCATTTTCTTCACCTCCTGTCACCTATTATCACCACTAAAACATGGATTCATACTAATATTAACTTGTAAAAATAAGGAGTTCATAGTAGAATGTTTTCATGAAATTAATTTGGAGGTGACAATATGGCTGAATTTATAATGGCAGCACAGAATGGAAGGAATATCCCTACAGAAGATAAGATTTTTGGGATCAGCCGCAGGGCAAATGAGATGATTGACGAAAAAGGCCCGGATGCGGTGGTCAACGCCACCATAGGAGCACTTCTGGACGATGACGGAGATTTGATGGTGCTTTCTTCTGTCGATGACACTTATATGAGTCTGGAACCAGAGGAATATGCATCCTATGCGCCAATTGGCGGCACCCCTGCTTACAAAAAAGCGGCAATCAAAGCAGCTCTTGGCAAATATGAACCAAAAGGTTATGTAGAAGCGGTGGCTACACCTGGAGGCACTGGCTCTATTAGAAATACAATTGCTAATTATTCCTGTCCGGGAGACAAGATTCTGACCAGTGACTGGCATTGGGCACCTTACAAGACGATTGCATCCGAAATTGGCAGGAGCATCGATACTTATCAGCTATTCACAGAAGACGGCCGATATAATATTGAAGCTTTTTCAAAAAAAGTGAATGAGATTTTGGCAGAACAAGACCGTCTGGTGATTATTATCAATACGCCGGCTCATAATCCGACGGGTTATGCCCTCACCAATGAGGACTGGCAGCAGGTTGTAGACTGCCTGAGCAATGTTGCGCCTGAAAACCGTGTCGCTCTGCTGATAGATGCGGCTTATATAGATTTTGCAGGAGACGAAGATAAATATAGAGAATTCCTGCCTGTTTTGGAGACTTTGCCGGCAAACATTCTGCCGATTATGGCCTACAGCATGTCAAAGACGTTTACGATTTACGGTATGAGATGCGGTGCCATGATCTGTCTGGCGCAGGCAAAGGAAATTGCTGAAGAGTTCAAGCGCGTCTGCGAGTTTTCTTCAAGAGGGACATGGTCCAACAGCGCCAAGGCAGGTCAGAGCATCATTGCAAATATCTTTGCAGATGAGAAACTTCTTGCGAAAGTGACACAGGAAAGAAAAGAAATCCGTGAGATGCTGCTCAGCAGAGGAAAAGCTTTTGAAGAGGAATCGGCAAAGGTGGGTCTCGAGATCGTGCCTTTTGATGCAGGATTTTTTGCATCGATTCCTTGCGACAATCCGGATGAAGTCAGCGCCAGGTTAGAAGAAAAAGGAATTTTCCTGGTGCCGCTGGCAATGGGCCTGCGCGTCTCAATTGCATCGATCTCGGAGGAGAAATGCAGAAGAATTCCTGCCGAAATCAAGGCGGCAATGGAAGAATAGATGGCAGCAGAACTTACACCAGTACGACCATAGATATGACAGAAGACACGCCAGAGCATTGCAGCCTTGTGACGTGTCTTTTCTTGTGAGGACAGAGCATCCGCGGACTGTTGGGGGCCGAAACAGGGAGTCAGAAACGGGGAGCCCGAAACGGGCGCGTGCAGTCTGCAAAAGCGCTTGCCAGAAAAAAAGTATGGAACATTCTGTAGAGACTGAGACAATTGCGGACTACCCCAACTAGGAAAAATAGTATTATATTGAAGCCTGAATTCCACTACTGTATTCACAGCGGTAGAATTGTGGTATAATGAACGCAACGATAAACCAGCATTGCTGCAAGGAAGCATTATGGAGGTGTATTATGAAGATAGATAAGGTAAGTGTGGTATATTTTAGTCCATCTGGGACTACCAAGAAGATAGCCGAAAAGATTGGAGAAGGTTTTGCTGAAAAAAAGGAATATCACGATATTTTGGCGCACAGAATAGAGAAGAAACGCGTGATTGCAGAGAATGGTCTGCTGATTTTAGCGATGCCTGTATTTGGCGGACGAATTCCGGAATACTGTCTATCCTCAATCAAGCATCTTCGAGGAATGAATACGCCGGCAATCATTACGGCAGTATATGGGAACAGAGAATATGAAGACGCTTTAATCGAAATGGAAGACCTGCTTGATGATGTCGGATTCAGAGTCATCGGTGCGGCAGCTTTTATCGCACAACATTCCGTCTTTCCTCATGTAGCGGCTGGCAGGCCTGACGAAGAGGATATGAAGTACATAGAGGAGTTTGCAGAGAAATGCATTGAAAAATTGGATACTTTTGACCCTGAAAATAACGAAAAACTGCAGCTGCCGGGCGATCGTCCGTATAAACCTCATATGAAGCCGTCCATGGCGCCAGAGGCAGATAAAAATTGCACCAAGTGCAGAACCTGCGTCGAGGTCTGTCCAGTGCATGCGATCAGCAGCGAAACACCAAAGAAGACGGATAAGCACAAATGTATCATGTGTACTGCCTGCATTGCCAGCTGTCCGGCAAAAGCGAGAGCCTTTGGCGGGCCTAAATATGCCGTTGCATCAAAGACTTTTGCCAGTACCTGCAGTAAGAGAAAAGAACCAGAAATATTCGTATAAAATGACATTCTGAATAGCAGCGTTATCCTAGTATATTGACCAGCAAGGAGGAAGACTGATGAATAAGTATTTAGATGTTGCACTTGAGGTGCAAGAGGCTCTTGAAAACAGGCGGCCGGTGGTAGCTCTTGAGTCTACGATTATCTCTCACGGAATGCCTTATCCGCAAAATGTAGAGACTGCTCTTCGCGTAGAGGAAATTATCAGGGATTATGGTGCGGTTCCCGCTACGGTCGCAATTATTGGGGGCAGGCTGAAATGCGGTCTTGCGAAAGAGCAAATAGAGTATTTGGCAAAAAAAGGAACCGATATTGTAAAATGCTCCAGACGCGACATACCGGTAGCCATTTCTAAAAAATTGGATGGGGCGACCACTGTTGCGACTACCATGATGATTGCAAATATGGCAGAGGTAAAAATTTTTGCTACTGGAGGTATTGGCGGTGTTCATAGAGGGGGAGAACAGACCATGGATATCTCTGCTGACCTGGAGGAACTGGGACAGACGCCGGTCATGGTGGTCTGCGCTGGTGCCAAGGCAATTCTCGATCTGGGACTGACCTTGGAATATCTGGAAACCAAAGGTGTTCCTGTGATCGGGTACGGTACCGAAGAACTGCCAGCTTTTTATACGAGAAAAAGCGGTTTTCATGTTGACTTCAGGCTGGATAGTCCCAAAGAACTTGCAGAGGCATTTGCAGCACAACGGGGCTGCGGCCTACACACAGGAATGCTGGTTGCAAATCCGATTCCCGAAGAGTTTTCCATGGACTATGAGGCCATAAACCGAGCGATTGACGAAGCCATAAGAGAAGCAGGAGAAAAAGGCATCCACGGAAAAGAGACAACGCCGTTTCTTCTTGCAAAAGTAAAAGATATTACAGGAGGCGACAGTCTCAGCGCAAATATTCAGTTGGTATATAATAATGCCAAAGTTGCAGCGCAGACAGCAGTGGAACTATGTAATTTATGAAGCTGGAAAGAAGAGGAGTAGATATATGAGATTAGTATCGTGGAATGTGAACGGTTTAAGAGCGTGCCTTGGAAAAGGATTTATTGAATCCATGCGCGGACTGGACCCGGATTTCATCTGCATTCAGGAGACGAAGATGCAGGAAGGACAAGCCGAAGTGGACTTACCGGAGTACGAAGAGTTTTTTTGCAGCGCTGAGAAAAAGGGATACTCAGGGACTGCTATCTTTGCTAAAGAAAAACCGCTGTCAGTGCAGAAGAACTTTGGCGATCATACAGATGAAGGCAGAGCGATTATCTTGGAGTATGAGGAATTTTATCTGGTGACGGTCTATGTGCCAAATTCTCAAGATCAGCTGAAGCGCATCGACTACAGGATGAAGTGGGAAGAGGATTTTCTCTCTTTTGTCAAAGAACTGGACGAGAAGAAGCCGGTCATTATCTGCGGGGATATGAATGTGGCAAAGGAAGAAATTGACTTGAAGAATCCGAAGACAAATCGCAATAACGCCGGATTCTCCGATCAAGAACGTGACAAGATGCGCACATTGCTGTCCTCCGGCTTTGTGGATACCTTCAGATATCTGTATCCTGAGGTAACGGGAGTCTACAGCTGGTGGTCTTATCGCTTCAATGCCCGTAAAAACAATGCTGGATGGCGTATCGACTACTTTATCGTCAGCGAAAGGCTGAAGGACAAGATTGTTGAAGCTAAGATTCATACAGACATCATGGGCAGCGATCACTGCCCGGTAGAACTGGAAATTGATTTGTAAAAACACTTACGCGGCAGAAAAAAATCTGTTACAATAGAATTACAACGAGTATTCTTTTTGGATGTAAGTCCGGTTGTTAGAACTGCTCGTTGTTTTTTATTGCAGAAAATGGAGGAACAAAAATGCCGAAAACAACATTTCAAAAAGTGATTTTTACTCTGCTTATGGCGGCGGTGATGGTGTATCTTATGGGTCTGTACAACGCCAGTCTGAATGGAGGTGGGCTGCACAATGAAACATTTTTACAGGTCTTGGATTACTATCTGATTGAATATCCCATTGCGTTCTGTCTCGCCCTATTCATAGGAAGTAACGGCGCGGCAAAACTGACTACCCGTGTGGTTAACCCGGAAAAGGATAATATTGTTCTTTTTTATGTAGTCATGGCTGCTTTTAATGTCTGCATCATGGCTTCATCCATGAGCCTGGTAGGAGTAATTGAGCATCACTGTCCGCTGAACCAGCTGTTTGTGACATGGCTTGAGACTTTTTGTCTAAACTTCATTGCGGCGCTGCCTATTCAAGTTTTTATAGCAGGACCTTTGGTTCGCTTCTTGTTTAGAAAACTCTTCTGCAGGGCGCATCAGACAGATCAGGGGTTCCGGGAACCGGCATAAGTAAGAGCGGAGTAAAGAATGATTTACGTCTTCTGCTCCGCTTTTTTGTCTTATATTACAAATACGGATAGGTCACAAAAAGGTGCCTTCTTTACAAAAGCATGATATGACTGTATAGTACAACTATACACTGAAGGAGGTAAATTATGGATGCAAGAGAATGTTTCAGGATGTTGAGAAAAATAAAAGATGTGAGTTTTGCGACGGTCGACCGGCAAGGCAGGCCGCAGATCCGCATCATAGATATCATGCTGGCACAGGAAGAAAACGTGTATTTCCTGACGGCACGGGGGAAAGACTTTTATCAGGAATTGATGGAGCGGCCCCATGTTGCAATCTGTGCAATGACAAAAGACTTTGAAATGATTCGTCTCAATGGGGAGGCCACAAAACTGGCAGAGCAGAAATACTGGATCGACAAGATGTTTGAGCAGAATCCGGTGATGAACGACGTCTACCCTGGAGACAGCAGGTATGTACTGGAGCCTTTCTGCATCTGTCGGGGGAATGTGGAATATTTTAACCTGGGCTGCTCTCCAATACAGAGGCAGAGTTTCTCCTTTGGCGATGCGGAACACGAAGAAAAGGGATTTGCTATTATGGATGCCTGCATCGGCTGTGGGCAGTGCATGGAGAAATGCCCGCAGAACTGTATCATAGAAGGCAGCCCCTGCAAAATCGTGCAGGAACATTGTCTTCACTGCGGACTGTGCAGGGAAGTCTGTCCGGTGGATGCCGTCAAGAAGAAAGGATTTGACAAATGATAAATGAGACCATTTCATTATTAATAGAGAAAAAGGCGTTTTTTCTTTCGCTGCTGACAGAGCACCTGTTCATCTCTCTGGTGTCCATCTTGATCGCCCTGGCTGCAGGCTTGGTCTTGGGGGTGTTGATCAGTGAATATCAAAAAAGCTCCAGGTATGTATTGGGCTTCGTCAATTTTATTTACACGATTCCATCCATATCGCTGCTGGGTTTTTTGATCCCTTTTTCGGGCATCGGGAATACGACGGCGATTATCGCCCTGACCATTTATGCTCTTCTGCCCATGGTCCGTAATACCCACACCGGTATGACCAACATTGACGAACAGATCATCGAGGCAGCCAAAGGCATGGGAAGCACGCGGAAGCAGATTTTGTTCAAAATCAAACTGCCGCTGGCCATGCCGGTCATCATGTCGGGGCTGCGCAATATGGCGACCATGACCATCGCACTGGCAGGTATCGCTTCCTTTATCGGCGCGGGCGGCCTGGGCGTCGCCATATACAGAGGCATCACCACCAACAATGCAGCGATGACCATTGCAGGCAGTCTCTTGATTGCCCTCTTGGCCATTGTCGTGGATTTATTGCTGGGAATTGTTGAAAAGCTGACAAAGAGAAAGTCTGGGAAAAAGCATAAGAGGAGCCTGGCGGCGGTGATCGTCGTGCTGGCCTG
>URXI01000094.1 GCA_900551775.1 uncultured Eubacterium sp.
GGCGCCGCTGCCATCGCCCCCACTTTGATGCGGTGTGGTGCCGCCTACCTGGCAGTAGCGACCCTGAGCGAAGCCCTGGAGCTGAGAGAAGCCTATTCCAGCTATCCTATATTCATCCTGGGGCACACCCCTGACAGGCTGCTCCACTATGTTATAGAAAAAAATATCACCCAGACAATTTTTTCTCTCGAACAGGCTGAGCTCCTGGGTTCTCTGGCAAAGGTGCTGAACAAGACTGCCCGCGTCCATATCAAAGTGGATACCGGCTTCCATCGCCTGGGAAAAAGCCCTTCTGCTGCCTTTGCTGATGAGGTCTGCAAAATCTGCGCTGTTGAAAACCTGGAGGCAGAGGGCATCTTCAGCCATCTGGCTCTGGTGAATGAAGAAGAAAACGAAAAACAGTATCAGCTTTTCTGCGATTTTGTAGAAACCCTGGAAAAAAGGGGTTGCGGCTTCAAATACAGACATATTGCTGATAGCATCGCCTCCGTAGATTATCCTCGTTATCGCATGAACATGATTAGACCGGGCGCGCTGATTTACGGCATGCGCGGGTTCCATCTGGGATATCTGCCAGTGCGGCAGGCTCTGACTTTCCGCACGGCAATTTCTCAGCTGCATGCCGTACCAAAGGGGGAAGGCGTCGGTTACGACTATCTCTGGAAGGCTCCGCAAGACAGTATGATCGCTACGCTGCCATTCGGGTATGCCGACGGCTACCCCCGCAATCTGCGTGACAAGGGGTATGTTCTCATAAATGGCGTCAAGGCGCCTATTGTCGGAGTAATTTGTATGGATCAGTGCATGGTCGACGTGACAGAAATGCCAAATGTAGACGTTGGAACGGAAGCCGTCATATATGGGGACGGCGAAAACGGTTCCATGACCATAGAAGAAGCGGCCAGACTGGCAGGAACCAATAAAAATGATATCATTTCCCGCATACCTGCCCGGCCGCCTAGAATATATATTTCGAAGAATGCTGCTTTAGAATAGAGGATTATAAAAACCTGCTGCCGAATTAAAAACCGCCTGTCTCGTCGCCAGCAGTGCCTCCATAGTTTCACCATTGATGGCGACAGTCATGGCGTCTACTTGCCTGATGCCCGGCACTCTCATCGCCCCATCCGCAAGGTTGACCTGCTGAAAGGTGATCTCCATCTCGAGACTGCCCGGCACATCCACAGGTTTCTTTTCCTTCACCTGTCTGACCGCTCTTTCCGCCGTCTCTACCAGCATATCCTGGGTCTTGATTCTAGGCAGGCATCTGGCACAGAATCTTCCTTCGGCGTATTTTACAACGACAGTCTCTACCTCTTCATAAAATGCTTTCGCCTCTTTCTCCAAGGATTGATCTCCTGTAGCCATGATGAGAGGAACGCCTTTTTCTGCCGCAAACAGGGCATTAAAACCCAGTTCCCCTACGCTCATTCCATTCACCCTCAGATCACGAATCATAGATGGGCTGAACGTGTGATCCAAAATGGCATTCTGCGTGCCGAATTTTGCGTGATATCCCAGGAGGATCAGTCCGTCAAAACTCTCATCGAGGCCGTGGACCATGGAGTTTGCCCTGGTATCGCCACGCACCAGCTGCACCCTGTCATCCAACTGCTCCACTTTGATATTTGCCGATACATTGTGAGAATCGCAGACCACGACTTCTGTCGCGCCGCCGGCAAATGCGCCGCTGACCACCGCATTAACCTCTTCAGTCATAAAGACTCTGGCCTGCTGGTATCCACTGCCCGACTCCTCTACATCCTCTGGCGCAACGATGCCATTGACACCTTCCAAATCCGCCGAAATAAAAATCTTCATTCTGTTTCCTCCGCCTCATTTAATATTTGATGTGATACTTTTTCAGTTTATCGTAAAATACAGTACGGGACAGGTCCAGCTCTTCCATGGCTTTCTGTTTATCCCCGTTATACTTGATCATGGTCATTTCCAAAATTCGTTCCTCTTCCTTCGCCAGCATCTCCTTCATGGTCGTCGGTATGGTCCCTTTGCCGATACGCAGATGTTCTGAATAGATGATGTTCGATTCACAGAGGGTGATGGCCCGCTCTATGGCGTTCTCCAGTTCTCTTACGTTTCCCGGCCAATTATAAGAAATCAGCTTCTGCAGGGCTTCTCCCGAAAACTGTTTCGGTTCCAAACCATAGGTATCACAGGCTTTTTTCAAGATCTGGTTGATCAGCAGATACAGATCCGCTTTTCTCTCTCTGATCGGAGGGATGTCGATGGGAAATACATTGATGCGGTAAAAGAGATCCTGCCTGAAATGACCCAGCGCGACCTCCTCTTCAAGGTTCTTGTTGGTAGCCGCGATGACCCTGACGTCTACTTTGATCGGTTTCAACGAGCCGACGCGGTATATAATCTTGTTCTGCAGCACGTGGAGCAGCTTCACCTGCGTCTCCAGTGGGATTTCTCCGATTTCATCGAGGAAAATCGTTCCTCCATCGGCCGCTTCAAAAAAGCCGACCTTCCCTTCGCTCTTCGCTCCTGTAAACGCCCCTCCCACATAACCGAAAAGCTCGCTTTCAAAAAGGGTCGGCGCGATGGCGTTGCAGTTGACCTCCACAAAGGGTGCGCCCGGATTAGCCATCGTGTGGATTTCTCTTGCCAATTTGGACTTTCCGGTGCCGCTTTCTCCGGTAATGATCACATTAAAGCGATTCTTCGAAGCCTTATAAGCCATATACTTCACTTCTCGCGCCTTGTGGCTTTTTCCCACAAACCCTTCAAAAGCGTTTTCTGGATAAGACAGCTCCATTTCTACCTGATCCTCATTCTTCGCCTCTATCTGTTTGATGATCTCATTTCTGTCGTCCAACAAATTCTCCAGGTGTTCTGCATCCTGAATCAGCAAAAATACACCTTCGATGTTCTGTGTCTCTGCCTTGTGCCACGGTACGATATTACAGATGAACGGTCGTTTGTTGATCTCGTAAAGACGATTGCTGATCTGCTCTTCCTGCCCCGCCAGGACGGCAAAGAGGCGCTCCGACAATGCGGACTGGTCGAAGAGATCCAAGAACCGCCTTCCGTTGACGTCCAAGTCGGTATCCTTCGGATCCTTCCCAAAGAAAGGCTGTCCCCTCAAAAGATTTCCTGCGTCCTCGTTTCTGACACTGTATCCTTTGGCCTGAAAAAATTTGATATCTCCGGTAGTTCCGTCGATGATCACCACATTGCCCACAGAAGAATAGTAGCTCAGCTTATAGCTGGTGTCATTGACGACAATCAGGGTTTCTTTCTTCTCCGTATCGATCGATGCCGTAATATGAAAACCAAAGTAATTGACGTCAAGGCACATGGGGATATGCAGCTGATGTTCTCGGAGATACTTGAATTCTGGTTCAATCTTTTTATTCTTATATACGCCGACTGCCACCAGCATATCCCCGCTTTGAATATCCATGTCATAGATATTCAGCATCGCCAGTTCCTCTCTGCCCAGGCTGCCGTCGTCTTCCCCCAGCTTATTATCTGCGATGACGACAATATCTCCCTCTGCAATCTGCCCGGCATCGTGGCTCACATGGGCATCTATGACAATGCCCGTGATCTCTTTCGCCTTTCTATTGCAGATCTGAATCTTCTGCGCAGCATCAACGTACACGATTCCCTGATTCATACTGTCCATCAATAATTCAATTGCTTTTGCGTCGTAGTGATTCATCTTTACCTCATCCCATGGAAAATCTCTTTCCAGTACATCATATATTTAAAATGTGAAAAAGTACGCTTATACAACAATGCAAGAAACAGGCCAGATTCTTACTTCTTAAAAGCCCCTATCACATGGTTCTTAAAAGCCAGATACGCCCCTGTCAGCCGCCGCTTTCTCGGATAAGCGAGAAAGGTCAGAATCTCCTGCTTCGGTTCAATCGGAATTGCAGCAATTTCCTGATTTTCATAGTTATCCTTTTGCAATATCTCATATTTCACCCCGGATTTGGGGATGTCCTCCAGGCTGGCCTTGAGAATCGCAAAGTCCAGCTCCCCCGTTTCTAGTTTTTCATATGCCTGGTAATTTTCTTCTACTTTAATACTGCCAATGACGTTGTGGTTTGCAGCAAAAAAAGAATTGATCACCGGGGTGAGTCCCGCTGCCTTATAAAATGGAAATACTCCAATTTTTATCACTGTCTTATCCTTGGTAGTGCTCTGGTTAAACGCGGCCATCAATCTGTCTATCGATTCCACCACGTCTTTTGCGTAAGCGCAGAATTTTTCGCCTTCCTTCGTCAAAGCCACGCTGTGGGTATCCCGTTTGAATAGTTTGACCTGCAGTTCCTCCTCCAGCGCATTGATCTGCTGTGATATGGCCGGCTGCGTGATAAACTGTGCATTTGCCGCCTTTGAAAAACTGTTGAACTTTGCTACTTCCAACACGTAATATAATTGTCTGATTTCCACGGGTCTGTCTCCTCTAGTCTGCAGTTATTGGCTATCCCTTTTGCTGCTTAATCTTGACTTTCCGTATCACTTCTCACCCTTGTTTTCATTGTATCCATGTTTTTTGTTTCATGGTAAGCAGTACACGGCAAGTTAGGATAATATTAATTTATCTTGTATTCATGGGCAAAATATGTTATGATAGTCTCAATCAAAAAGAACTTTTGATATTTAAGATTATTAAAAGGATATATGTTGTAATATCCTTATATTGAAAACGATTGCGAAAGGCCAATGATGTTTCTGGTGTGTACCAGGAAATGTTCATTGGCTTTTCCCTTTCTCAATTGTTCTCGATTAAATCCAAATACATGACACACCTTTTGAAATTCGTAGAATGCATAGCCTCATCACAATCTGTATTGTATATTTCTTGTAATATGCTGCGGATATTTTTTCTTTGAAAGGACTGGATATTTTTTAAAAGCAAGCCTGCTTTCTTTTGTGCAGAATCAACATTGCATATGCGCCTCCTATAATGAACTATTTTACACCATCATAACATAGAATAACGTATAATTCAATTTCATGTAATTGCCCACCATTAAATCCTTCTATACCCCGCCATGCAGCACGCGATATTGGCTGCAATCCCTAAAAACAGCGGATCAAAGGGCAGGCCAATCAGATTCCCTGCGATGACTGCTGCGGGTCCTGCGATCATCGAGGACAGGACAGCCGTTCCTTTGATTCTTCCTTTCAGGAATAATGCGCAGCTAAACGGCAATACCACGACGGCACCTCGCAAACCCATGGAAAGAAACCCCATATCGTTGATAATGGCATCGGAAGACGCCCCTCCGATCAAGGCAGCTGCCAAAAGCACCAAAACAATCGTGATCCGCGTTACAAACAGTTTGTTTCTTTCCTCATTTATTTTGTCAGATATCCTGGCGAAAATATCCTCTACTAAAATTACGGAAACGCCCAGTGACAATCCCGCTCCGCCGCCGACAATGGTGATCAAAAGCGTGCCTAGTGCCATACCGCCGATCAGCTTCGGCATATAATGAACGACAAAGGCGGGAAACACCTGCGCCGTAGAATCCAGCTGAATCAACCCCTGCGGAATAGATTTCCCCATTTCTGCCAACTGCCTCACTTCCTCAGCTGTGATACAGTGTCCCCGCATGAACAGCCCGATTGCAATGCAGGCGATGCCGATCGGCGGAATCAGAAAAGCTGCCAACAGCGAACCTTTACGAGCTTTGTCGTCTGTTTTAGCAGACCAGATGGCCTGTGCATAAGTCTGTGTGGACAAGACGCCGAGAACCAGTGAAATTCCGGAACCGACATCCTTTGATATGCCACGGGCTGTCAGGTTCATATATTGCTGATCGACGTCACTTGTACTTGCGAGATTGTAGAGGCTTCCGACTTCAGTCCGAAGCAATGTGTGATCCAGTAATTCCAACAAACCACTGACTCCCTTCGTCATCACCAGTACAAGAAACAATCCGATGATGGAGACCCCATAGAGAAGCAGCAGCTTTACAATACCGCCCATACCCGCACCCCAGACACCGCCAAAGACGACGTAGACCATCATCAATGCGGCGGCAATGCTAATAGCAAGCCACTTGTTGATATCGAATAACGTGGTCAGCAGCGCGCATGCCGAAACGACCTGAGAGATGATGCTGATGATAATTCCGATAGAGCTCAGTACCGATCCAACGCCTTCCGCCCGTGGGCCATATTCCTTTGCGATCACTTCCATCAAAGTCGTGGCACCCGATTGACGCATCGGCTTTGCATATCCCCATGCCAAAATTGCACATCCAATGCCTGAGCCAAGCGTAAACCACCAGGCCGACAATCCGTAAAGATAGGCGAGCTGCGCTGTACCGATGGTGGCCTGACCGCTGACAAGGGCGCCCATAATCGTGCCGCACACGATCCAAGGTCCTGCAGCACCGCTGCCGGTTGAAAAATCCCCCTCCCCACTCACCTTCGTCCCAGAGTAAATTCCGACGCCGATAATCAAGGCGATGGTCATGACAATTCCGATAATATGTAAGATTCCAATAGACATTTGTATCACCTGCGATTCTATAAATTAGACATCAAGCCCAATCGTTTCTATTTTATCACGAAATTAAACAAAGCGTCAGACTTTTCAATTTGCGTCCAAACAAAAAGGGCATACCTGATTTTCTCGATACGCCCTTGTATATTGCATGCAACATCAAACCTGATGCAGCGCACATTTTCTTTATAAGATATTAATCGTCTTCTTCACGTTTGGCAGGATTTCTGTTGCCGTAGCCTCTTCACTATGCTCTTCGATTTCTTCTGCCGCATCGTCATAACGAACCAGATTTCCAGATCCGCCGACACAGCCGCCGATACATGCCATACCT
Source organism: uncultured Eubacterium sp. (assembly GCA_900551775.1). Lineage (GTDB taxonomy): Bacteria > Bacillota > Clostridia > Peptostreptococcales > Anaerovoracaceae > Senimuribacter. Next base: position 6,834 of record URXI01000094.1, read on the forward strand.
TCAATAAAGTTATTCGGTAAGACGCCCTTATCTGCCCTGGCCAATGCCTGTTTGCACTTGTCGATGCCGTCACAGACAATCGGATTAAATTCGAAATCGTGAATGTCCAGTTCCTTCAGAGCCTGCGTGACTGCTTCGGCAAGTCCGCCGGATTTGGCGAAAATTCTGCCATAATAGGACGCCTGGTTCCATTCCGTCTCTTCCTGTTCCCGCAGAAGAATGTCTCTGCTGTCGAAGAGGGCCTGCAGTTCTTCAAAGGTAATCGCATAATCGATGTACTTGCGGACTTCCGGCTTTCTGACTTCCGCCTTCTTTGCGATGCAAGGTCCGATAAATACAATCGTCGATTCCGGATGTCCTTCTTTGATGAACTTCGCCAGTTCGGCCATCGGTGAGAAGTTATGAGAAATCTTCTCCCTCAGGCCGGGATATTTGGTTTCGATGTATTTTACGAATGCCGGACAGCAGGAAGATGTCAGGAATCCCTTTTCTACCAGTTCCTGTGCTTCCTTTGTCGCTACCATGTCTGCGCCCAGTGCTACCTCGAGAACCTGTGCAAATCCCAGCTTTTTGATGCCGGTAATGACCTGTCCCAGGTTAGCATAGAGGAACTGGCTGGCGATGGATGGTGCTACGATGGCGATTGTCGGATTGTTCGCGTCCTTGCGCGTGCTCTCCTTGAGGGAGTTGATGACGTCCACGATGCTGGATACGTCAACGGTGGCGCCGAACGGACAGTGGTATACACAGGTACCGCAGCTGATACATTTGTCGTAATCAATCATTGCCTCGCCGCCAGGACCCATGGAAATCGCCTTGACTTTGCAGGCGTTCTCGCACGGTCTCTGGAAATTATGTATTGCGCTGTATTTGCAGGCTGTGGCACATCTGCCGCAGTCCACACACTTATTTTTGTCAATATGTGCATGATGTTTGGAATCGATTGTAATCGCGCCCAATTTACAGGCGTCGATGCAGCCGTGGGCCAGACAGCCTCGGCAAAGATCTGTTACAACATATCCGGCCTCTGGACATTCGTCGCAGGCAATGTCGATGACCTGTACGACACCGCTGGCTTTTCTGCTTCCTCCGATAGCCAATCTGATTCGTTCAGCGATGACTGCTCTGTCCTTATAGATGCAGCATCTCTGAGGCGGTTCATCCTTTGGAATGACCTTGCTGGAAATTTCGTTAAACTCTGCAAAAACATCGTTGCCACGCCATGTCTGAATGGCAACTTCTCGAAGGACATTGTACTTCCTTTCTTGTACTTTGTTGTCAAATAATTTCACTCTCTATGACCTCCAAATTAAATATTACTGATATCCAGATCTTCATCTGAAAGGTGTTTATACTCCTCGCCGTTCATTATATCATAAATGACCGGAACAATATAGAGCGTTAATAAAGTTGCATAAATTAATCCGCCAATGCAGACTAAGGCTACGGGCTGCATCATATCTGTACCCGACGAATTGCCGAAGGCCATCACAATCAGACCGAGAATCGTTGTCAGAGACGTCATCAAAATCGGTCTCATCCTCGTCATACCAGCTTCTATAATCGCTTCTTTCTTGGCCGCGCCCGCTGCTCTCAACTGATTGATATAGTCGACCAAAACGATACCGTTGTTTACGATAATCCCCGTCAGCATGACCATGCCGATCATGGCGATGACACTGATTTCCTTGCCCGTGATTAAAAGGGCCAGCAGACCGCCAGTAAAGGCCAGCGGTATGGTGAACATGATGATGAACGGTGACTTCAACGACTGGAATTGAGCCACCATGATCAAGTAGACGAAGAGGATTCCCAAGATCAACATCAGAACTAAGTCTTCCATCGCGTCCATGATGGTCTCATTCTCCCCTGTAAACTCTATCGTCGTGCCCTTTGGCAGTTCGTATTTCTCAATCGCTTTCTCCGCCGCAGAAGTTACCTTTGTTACATTGTAACCTTCTTTCAAAGTGCCCGTCACATTGAGATACCTGCTCTGATTGTCGCGGCCGATGGATTTCAGGGTCTCTTTTTCCTCCAGCTTTGCAATGTCATTCAGTTTAATCTTCTGCTCTTTACCGTCTGCATCTTTGACGGTCAAAGTTAGATTTTTCATTTCCTTTGGCGTCAAAGCTTCCTTCTGTTCAGAAGAAACCACCACGTCATAGTCGTTGTCCTGCCATGTCACTGTCGTCGCCTTGTCCTCATAGGTCATGGCATCTACAATAGCCGTATAAACCTGGGCCACCGTCAGACCTCGTTTCATGGCAGCCGTCTTTTTTACGACAAAGTGATATTCTTTATCTGACTCCTGGATACCACTCTCTACTTCGTCGATGCCCTTTACCTTTGCCAGTTCAGCACTGATTCCCTTTGCGGTCTCCTGCAGGTGATCCAGATCTGCACTGTATACGTTGATGGAAACGCCGGAGCCTCCAAGGGCAGTGGTAAAATCACTGGTAGAAGAGCCTGAAGCAGTCACGACGCCTTTCAGGTCTTTACATGCATCGTTGATTTTGTCAGCCACCCAGGTGCTCGTGTGTTCCATTTCCTCTTTCAGCATGATATAGAAGGAAACGGTGGCCTGAGAAGTTCCGCCGCCCATCATGCCGCCTGTTGACAAAATCGCGCCTACCGTATCGACATCCTTGATCGTTTCTATCTTTTTAATGGCTGCATCCGCGGTTTCTTTTGTCTCCTCCAGACTGCTTCCCTTCGGCATCTCCATCGTTGCCTGAATCTGTGGTGAACTCATCTCCGGCATGAAAATGAAGCCTCTCTGCAGGCTGAAGTATATACTGCCGACTAGGAGAATCACTGCCAGGAGCAGAATCGGTGCCTTATGTTTCAATACGTAAGTGATGGACTGTTCATACTTTTTCAATACTGCCAGATAGTACCTGCCTTCTGTCTCTTTGGTGTTTACCAACAGTTTTGACGACATGGCAGGTACAAGAGTCAGAGCGATAATCAAGCTGGCTATCAGCGTATATGCTACAGTCAATGCCATATCAGTAAACAACTGCCTGGTCAATCCATCGGTAAATATGATAGGTACGAATACGCAGATTGTCGTTAGCGTAGAGGCTGTAATCGCTGCACTGACCTGCTTTGCGCCTGCCACTGCCGCTTTCGGCGCTGGAACACCCTGCCTGCGCAATCTGACCGTGTTTTCAATGACGACTACGGAGTTATCCACCAGCATACCGACAGATACAGCAAGACCCGACATTGAAATCAGATTGATGCTGATCCCTGAGAAATACATCAGTAAAATGGCAAAGATGATACTGATTGGAATACTGCACAAGGTAATGATCGTCGGTTTGATGCCTCTGAGGAAGAGGAACAGAATCAAGATCGCAAACAGTGCTCCCCACAATAAGCTGCTGAGTATGGAGTTAACTACGAGCCTTATGTAATCACCCTGATCCATCAGACTGGTAAAGTGCAGGCCGTCGTGCTCCTTGCTCAGTTCTGTAAATTTATTCTGTATGTTTTCACAGACCTCCGCTGTGGCATAGTTTGACTGCTTTGAAAATGATAAGACAACGCCGTCCTCTCCGTTAATCTTTGCGTAGAGGTTGTCAGCATTATCGCTCATAAATACATCTGCCACGTCTTTCAAATAAATCTTGCCTACACTGTCCACGCCGGAGTCAAAGAGAAAAAGATTTTTCGCCTGCTGCTCGGTTGACACATCGTCACCTACGCTGACCAGGTAGTTCGTTCCGCCCTCTTCCACGTAACCGGCTGGCATAGAAAAATTCTGTCCCTGCAGAATCCCAGAAATCATTTCGGTCGTGATCTTGTCGCCAATCTTCGCCTGCTCTCTTGCCGACTGTGCCTGGGAATCAAGCTGTGCCTGGGCTGTTTTCAACTGCCCTTCTGCCTGAGAGATTTCACTTTTCGCTGTCTTTATTTTCCCCTCGGCGGTGGATAACTGCTTCTCTGTCTTTGCAAGTTTTTGTGCCTGTTCCTTGTACTGCTCTTCTGGAAGGAACGGCTTTCCTTCTTCCAGCTGGGCTTTCGCTTTCTCAAGCTGTGCCTTCCCATCATCGATTTTCTTCTGCTGATCGGCTAGCTGGCTTTTGCCCTGCTGTACCTTTCCCTTCTGTGCATCCAGCTCACTCTGAGCGCTGGCAAGCTGGCTGTTGACGCTGGCGAGAATTTTGTTGTTGATCTTGTCAATCTTGTTCTGGCTGATGACCACATTGACCTTTTCCTCCAGAATTCCAGAAGTGTCAATGCTGGCAACTCCCGTCGTACCTTCCAGCTGATTCATCAAAGTGTCACTGACAAAGGAAGAGAGCTCCGCCCTGTCCTTTCCTTTGTAATCTACTGCAGCTACACTGACTGGAATCATGTTGGGATTAAGCTTCATGATGGTCGGTGTGCCGACGGCGTCTTCCCAATTGCCTTCTACCAAATTGATCTTCTGTAAAATATCCGAGGATACTGTATCCATATTGACGCTGTCTTCAAACTCCAGCATCACCATAGAGTAGTTGGCGTTAGAAACGGACTGCAGATTCTTGATATCCGTCAAAGTCGCCAGCCTCTGTTCCAAAGGCTTTGTGACATTGTTTTCTACTTTTTCTGGCGTCGCCCCGGCATATGGGGTCACAACAATGACATATGGCATGTCAATATTCGGAAATAAATCCGGCGTCATCTTGGTATAGGACACAATTCCTGTAACCAGGATGATAACGACCGCTACAAATACGGTAAACGGCTTCTTAACACTAAACTTAGACATCAATTTCCCCTCTCTGTTCCTCGCTTGATCAATTCCATCTGACCTGAAAATTCTGCTCTTACTCTGTCTGCATGCCTGATATCGTGCAGGCATTCTGCTGCTGCATTCTTCAATAATAGGAAAAGCAGCCGTGCTAATAAAATCAGCTCACCGTCTTCCCCGTTTTTCAGCAGGGTTCTGTCCGTTCCCTCCACGAGAATCTCAACAATTTCATTTTGAAGGCTCAGTATGAAGTCCAAAGTACATTCATTCTTATCCGCTTCTCCGATGATATTTTTCATCCCCTGTTGATTTCGTTCGTCTCTGCCCAGGACGATCACACCGTCCAGCACCCGGCTGACCGCGGCAAAGATATCCCCCTTGCAGATTCGCAGGCTGTCTCTGATCCCATCCTTTAAGATGTTTATGTAGTCAGAAAGCATGTACTGAATCAGGTCGTGCTTATCGTCAAAATACTGATAAAAGCTTCCCCTGGAAATATCCGCTTTCTGTATGATTTTGTTGATAGACATCTCGCTGGCCGGCACCCGCACGATTTCGTCTGCCGCCGCATCGAGAATCCGTTTTCGTTTCTCTTCTGGTAAATTATAAAATGTTTCTTTTGGCATAAATCTTCCCTTTCGTAACAGCAAAATGACACCCTGTCACATTCTAATTATTATATGCGACCAAGGTGTCTCCTGTCAATATGATTCAGATTAGATATCACTGCATCTTTTTACCTATTTTCCATACAGCATCTACTGCTCTGTCAATCTCCCTGCGGGTGTTGAACGGACCTACGCTGAGCCTCACTGCGCCGGTTTCCCAAGTACCGATGGTCTTGTGTGCAAGCCCTGCACAGTGATATCCGCCTCGCACCGCAATCCCGTAGTCCCTGTTCAGCAATGCTGTGACCTCTTCACACTCTACATTTCTGATATTGAACAGACTGATGCCCGTCTTTCCAGCTGGTACAGGTCCGTACATATCGACAAAGTCCATATTTCTGATTCTGTCGTCAAAACGTCTGATCAGCTCCCTCTCGTAAAACTCTATGGTCTGGATGCCCACTTTTTCAATAAATCTGGCGCTGTACCCCAGCCCTATGATTCCA
>URXI01000095.1 GCA_900551775.1 uncultured Eubacterium sp.
CCGACGGCAGGCGGCGGCAGGTGACTAAGCTGCCCAAACCATGCCCACAGTATCCCCCTTTCACCCTGCGGTACGGGTATATATTGGTTCTCCCTGCCGTGCAGCTCATGGCGATACCGGCGTTGCCAGCGCCGGGTTACAGGCCCATCGGATTGTCGCTCGTACCTTTGATGTTATCGCTTTGACGGACAGGATAAGAGGAAACCACCTCCTTTGCATTATCCCTGTCCGCAGGCAGTCGTCGCGTCCGCGCCTGGGCCGCTTGCCGTTTTCACGGCTCCGCCCGGTGGGAGAAACTTGAATATTGATGATATGAACGGGGAGCTTGTCCCCGTTGTTTGTCAAGGTTCACGAGAGAGTGCTTAGACCCCCCTCAATCTATTTGCCGTTGAAAGTAAGGTTTGGCCCGCTTTTTTTGAAAAATATTATAAAGTTTTTTCTAACAAGCAACGCAGCTTGTCCAACACCTGACTTCTTCTGCGCTGGAGCGTAGTTCTTGCGATGTTCAAAATAGAGCTGATTTCCCGTTCTGTACGCTCCAGATAAAAAAATTCTTCAATCAGCCGAAGTTCATCGTCCGATAGGGTATGTAGAGCCTTTGCCAACTGTTCCATCAAAATGTTTTTTACCGCCGCGTCCTCCGCTGTTCCACCGGGATCGGTAAATTGCCGGTGCGTTTCCAAAAGCCGTTCATAAGAATCCTCACGACTCGGAATGACTTTCACGGTCTGCGCCTCCGGGTCTATTACCATACGCTCCGCTTTCAAGTCCTCCATGAAGTATCGTTCCTTCCGTTCGTAGTGCATAAACTCCCGGTACACTTCCTCGCTCACCTTGATGGGCTTGCTGTCGATATATAAATAAAAATCCTGTTCTGACATGGTTTTAACCTCCGAAATTCTGAAATGTTGATGGGTTCCAGAATCCCGGAGGCGGGGAACGGCAGCGCGCAAAAACGACGTTGGCCGTCAGAAAATGACAAAGAAAAAGCCGCGTTCGGCTGATACCGGACGCGGCAGATTGGAATTTGCTGCTTGTTGGAGATAGGTAGGGGGAATGGCAGTTTTGTGTCGAATGAAAAATCGCCGCAATCCCTGTAAGGACTACGGCGCTTTCATGCGGACATATATTGTTTTGCTGACACTGACAAAATACCTGCAACCTCTTTCCCCCTCAACGGGGAAAAAGACCTACGCTGTCGTAAAATCTATATACCCCCTATTTTTTGCCATATGGGAAATTATAAAGGGGTAAAATGTAGGAAACCTGTAATGAGAATGTATAAATCTGCAAGCCGGTCGCAAGTTTCAGCAAAATAAAACGGCCCGAATGTCACTTCGAGCCGTTTTACTGGGGCTATTCTTATTCTATGTCAAAATAGTATCCGACACCACGCGAGGTATGTATATAATCTGGCGAATTGGGGACGGCTTTCAGGCAGCTCCGCAGGCTTCGCATTTGACAGTTCAGGGTATTGTCGTTCCCCAGGAACGCTTCTCCCCAAACCTTTTCGTAAAGCATTTCCCGCGTAAATATACGTCCTGGATTTCCTGCTAACATATAGAGCAGTTCAAATTGTTTTCGTGGCAATGAGATTACCGTATCCAGCAAAATGACTTTTCGTCGCCCAGGGTCGATCAGCAGCTTATTGTCGCTGGAAAGGATAGGCGGCGCATTGTATGGAGGCTCCAGTTTTCTGCCCCTGCGGAGTAACGCATGTATTTTTGCGGCACAAACGCTTAAATCAACGGGTTTTTGAAGAAAATCGTCCGCAACGGTCAGGATTTCTACAATGTGGTCGCTTGTGTTATTCGTCGAGAGTGCCAGAATAGGAACGGAGACAAGCGCCTGTATTCTTTTTAACTGTTTCAAGCCGTCTGTCTCCCAGGAGGATACGTCCATGACAACAATCTGATAACAAAAATGAGCCAGATGTCTGATACCTTCTTCGACCGAAGTTGTATAATAGGCCCTGACCGTTTCATTTTGCAGATAATATTTCAACTGTTTCGCGGCAGGTAAATCGGAATCAATTATCATAATCTGTATATACATGTCGTCCTCCTTCCTTTTATCATATGACTATAAAAAGCGAGAGTGGGGTAGTCCCGCCTCCCGCCCTTTGTGCTTATTTAATTTTATATGGCATTTCTATTTGATAAGCTGCTCAACAAACTGGAATTGAACAAAATCGCTGCGCGATGGCCTGCCCAGGCTGTGGCATAGCGATTTTTTATTCCGTGTAACAAAAAGCAGTGGAAAGCAAGTCCTAATAGTAGTATTGTTAAGTCACCACAACAAAACAATCAAATAGGATCGACCTTTCCACTGCCTATGAAAAGAATATCACCCTTTCGCTTGATTAGCAAGCGGTTTTATGACTCACATGCCCCTCCTTGTATAGCAGTGTTGCCCGATAACTACTGACTTTACATGGAGGATTATATTATGTATGAAAAATATTTAGAACAGCTTGAGGAAGCCGGAAAAATCCGCAACCTCAAAGAACGTTCCATCACCTGCTATAAAAACTATGTTTCTTATTTCCTGAACTATCTAAATAAGAATCCGGAAGAACTTACCTGCCAGGATGTCAGGGCTTTTCTTCTTGCCAAAAAGGACGAGGGACTCAAAGCCACCACGCTGAATCTTTATAATTCTGCCATCCGCTTTTTCTATCGGAATGTCCTGCACATCCTTTGGGACGATGTTACTGTTCCACGTATGATTCTGGAACATAAGCTTCCAACTGTTCTGACTGCTGATGAAATCGGCCGTCTGTTGGACTCTGTTGATAATATCAAATATAAAGCCATGTTTGCAACCATGTATTCTTCTGGAATGCGCGTTTCCGAAGTGATCCATCTGCATTATGATGATATTTCACGTACAAATATGCAGATTCATGTCCGGGATACAAAGAACCGGATGGACCGCTATACGATCCTTTCCAGACGGTGTTTGGATATCCTTACACAGTACTGGTTTGCAAAAGGCAGGCCCCGCGGGATCCTGTTTCCTAATAAATTCACTGGCAGTTATCTGACAGCCAGCACACTGGAACAGGTGATGCGTCGCGCCGTCTGCGATGCCGGACTTCCTGTAAAAGCAACACCACACAGCCTGCGGCACAGTTTCGCTACTCACTTGATGGAACAGGGGGTGCAGCGGCAGCATATCCAGGCGCTGCTTGGGCATCGCGATCCGAAATCCACGGAGATTTATCTTCATGTCAGCAACAAATCCCTGATGGGGATACAAAGTCCGTTTGACCGGGAAGAAGGTGCCTTCCATGAATAAACAGCCTGCTGTTACTGTACAAGATATCTTCCGCCAGTTTTATCCTGCATACCTTGACAGATATATCCCCTTTACGGAGCAGGCCAGGGCCGCCCGGAACATCATGAATTGTAAAACAGGTGCTTATGGAGTGAATGTCAGCGTATGTGAGGACTGTGGTGCCGCCCAGATTCATTATAATTCCTGCCGGAACCGTTGCTGTCCCATGTGTCAGGCTGTTCCAAAAGAAATGTGGATGGATGCCCGTAGGGAAGATGTCCTGGATGCCCCTTACTTTCATCTGGTATTTACAGTACCTGATATCCTCAATCCCGTCATTTACAGCAATCAGAAGATTTTGTATGACACCCTGTATCATGCCGCTTCTGCGACCATCAGTGAACTGGCTGCCGACCCAAAGCATCTCGGGGCAACCGTTGGATATATCTGCATTCTCCATACATGGGGGTCGGAAATGAATTTCCATCCGCATATCCATGCGGTAGTGCTTGGTGGAGGGCTGACCCTTAAAAACGAATGGAAAGATAATGGCACCGAATTTTTTCTGCCTGTTAAGGCTGTTTCCAAAGTATTCCGTGGGAAATATATGGATGAATTGAAACGCCTATGGGAATCCGGGAAGCTTAGCTTTTACGGGACTGCTGAAAAATACCGCAACCATTATACCTTCAAGGATCTGCTTGATGCCTGTTATCATACAGAATGGGTTCCGTACTGCAAAAAAACTTTTAACGGGGCACAATCTGTGATTGATTACCTAGGGAAATACACCCATAGGATTGCCATCAGCAATCACCGTATCATTTCCATGGATGACAGGACAGTTACTTTTTCCGTGAAGGATTACCGGGATAAGGGACAATGGAAGGAATTGACACTTTCCGGGGTTGAATTTATCCGGCGTTTCCTGATGCATGTACCGCCAAAACGTTTTGTGAGGATTCGGCATTATGGACTTCTATGCTCCCGCAGCAAAAATAAGAAACTGACTGTATGCCGGAATCTGCTTGGCTGTAAAAAATATCTGTCAAAGCTGCTGGATAAAGAAGTGCCTGAAATACTGGAACTCCTTTACGGTATCAAAGTCTGTGTATGTAAATCCTGCGGCGGCCGTCTTGGGAAAGCACAGATACGGATACCACAAAGATGTTAAAAATCCAACTTCCATATATGTTTTTGACACCTCAGAGGCTGGGGTTTTGTTGTTGTGTCCATTTACCTGAAGGCATTTGATTTCTGTAGCATCAATCAAAGAAATGCTGTATAATTACGGGAAAAGACAAAAGATTAAAAGCCCATAGGTACTGGTTACCCGGACGCTTACTTTGTTCAATTAGGTCAAATCGAAAATGGTGTAAACGAAGAGGCAGTTCACTGGAATGCCAAAACTGCTTTTTCGTTTACCCCATCATCGATTCTAACCTAAAGAATTTGTTTCGTTCTTTATCTGCTTTTATTTACTGTACACTAAGTAAAAATGAGATAGACGTTATCATGTTAGATATCATATGTGCAAGTATAGAAAAACAAATATTCTTCTTTCTTATAACCCAATAATATAAAGGTATCATCATTAAAACCCGGCTAAAAAAATACCACGGAGAATAAAAATGATAAATAGAAAATAAAACTGCATTTAGCAATACGGATTTAAATGGCGAAAGATTTATTCGTGGTAAAAGATATCCCCGAAAATACAATTCTTCAAATAGTGGTGCAACAATACCATTGGCAATTAAACCTATTATTCCTGCTATCAATAATTTATCTTTAGTAAATAATGAAATATTATAACTTCCCATAATGTATTTTACTGGGATAAAAGAAAAAAAGCTTTCTTTTATTATACTCTCAACTGGATTTAGCAATGTACTTATCAAAAGTGCCCAAATTGCCATTAGTGGGATAAATATTAAGTATTCTTTAACTTTTGCATGTTCTAATAAGGGAATTTGTGATTTTATATTATAAGTTTTTGTTTTTCTCTTAGTAACGTATAGCAGTATTCCTAGTTCAACTGGAACTAATCCTATAAAATCTGTAATATACATCGCAAAATCATTAGGCATTCCATGTTGTTCTACAATTAATACGAGTACAATATAAACTAATACTATGATAACACCAGGATATAAATGTAATAAAATTGATGCTTTCAATGTATGCTTTTCTAATTTCGTATTCAAAACTTTCTCCTTAAATTCTAATTTGAAATATTCTTACTCTATTATTTTTATGGCAATTTCTTTAGCAACACTACTTGAAATCTGTTCTCTTTGTAAACTATCATTGAGATATATAGCAAAATATTCTCTCTGTTGTTCCTTTTCAGTAAAGCCTATAAACCATGCTTCGCCATTTGAACCAGAACCAGTCTTTCCATATATTTTTTTCTCTTTATTATCTTCAATAAGCATAATTTTTTTAAGTATTTCGACGCTCTCGCAGTCATAGAAACTTTCACCCTCAAAAATTTTTGATAAAACCTTTACTTGTTCATAAGGCGAAATTTTTAGAGATGAGCCTAGCCAAAACCCGTTTAATTCTTTGTATGGATTTATCATACTTCCTTCCCATTCTGAAACATCACAATTACCATACTTCAACTCACTTAGCTCTTTTTTGACTTTTTCTTCCCCGACACTATTTATTATTTGATGAAAATACCATATACAAGACGTTTGAAATGCCGTTTGCAAAGTCAAATTCCCATTCCATTCTGAATTTAGATATTGAGTTCCATTATAGTTCATGGTGGAGGTTTCATCTTTAATAATATTGTTGTGTAGCCCTATTAAAGTAGAAATAATTTTAAAAGTTGAATATGGGGATACTTCTTGTTCTGCCATATCTTTATTGTATAGAGAATACTTGTTTTCTGATGGACTGTATAAAACTGCACAACCATTGATATTATTAAAAGCGTTACTTAAATCAAGCATTTCTTCCCCAGTGTTCTCACTTTCTTTTTTTACTGTTTTATCTCCTGTTTCTGATTGATCTAGCTGATTTGTTTCTATCTGCTCCACTTTTTCCTGTTTAGACGAACACCCGGATAGCGTTATTAGACATATAAATGACAAGCAGATAATCTTTAAAAATCTTGACATTCTTCCTCCTTATAACTTCTAATTTTCCTGAATGACAAACTGAAAGTTGTCATACAGTTAGTAATGAATAGCTATCATAAAAAAAATTGTATTCATCTCTTGAATCAAATCCGACTTCTACCATCTTTTTTATCTGCTCGTCCACCAATATAAAACCATAACTATGTTGATGTCCCAAATATTGAGCGTGTTCCCATAAACTCTTTATTCCAATATCAGCTTCGGTTATTTGAATTTCAACCCACACACCCGAACAACGAAAATAATAATTTTTGTGCGATTGTATCCCTGTTTGCAACTTAATCCATTCAATTAATTCTTTTTCAGATGTATGGCAACTTAGAATAGCATCAGGTGTTTTATCAAGCGAATAAATATACGGAAAATACTTCTGCTCAACAGCAAAAAGTTTTTCATGTTCCGTATTTTCTAAAAAGCAAACAATATCGACACCTTTTAGGCTTGTTAAACAATTTCTAACTTTCTGTAAATGAATTTTTCTTTTCAGAATATCTTTATCCATTATTATCCCCAATTCACACAAATTCTAATTTATAGCGAAATAATCTGTACTTGTCATAACCTCTGCAAATTTGCCGTTCAATGAAGCCATGTATACATCGTTGATAAAACTTGCAGGTAGCTTTCGCTCATTCCATTCTAAGTCTTTTGTTGCACAAGCGTCGGCTATAAGTGTGACGTAATAACCAAGGTCTTTTGCTGCTCTTACAGACGTATCTATACACATATGTGTCATCATTCCACACATGACTAGGCTTTTTATTGACAATGAGGATAACTTTTCATGCAAGGTTGTTTCATGAAAACTGTTAGGCATATGCTTTACAATAATATTTTCTGAACGCAAAGGTTCTATATCCTTGTTAATTTGAACACCTTTCGTGTTTGGAAGAAAAAAAGTTGAGTTCTCTGGTGATATGTGTTGCACATAAAAAATAGGGAGCTTTTTTGTTCTAAAATGTTCCAGTAATTTTTGGGTTACTGTTAGTGCTTGTTCAGCTTGAAAAAGCTCACACTTCCCATGAGGAAAATAGTCATTTTGAATGTCAATAATTACTAAGGCAGTATTCATTTTATCAAATCCTTTCCATATTCGTATAAAATGTTACTCGATAGCAGACAAGAAGTAAATTACTTACTTTTTCGTGTATATGGCAGAGCTTCATAGCAAATGCCTTTTTCATCAAGAATTTCTGTCATATCATGCTCTACCATATAATCTATACCAATTTCCTGCATAATCTTAATTGCTGATAACATTTTCTCTCCTCGTTTAGTTAGAAAGTATTCTACTTTTAGGGGGTACCCGTCATATGTTTTTTTGTCGATTAATCCAAAATCCTTTAACTCATGTAATTGTTCCAACAACATTTTTGGGGTAATTCCTGCTATGCTATGATGAAGTTCGGAAAAAGAACATATTCCATTTCTAAGTTGGAAAATAATAATCGTTTTCCATTTACCTTTTACAATATCGTGAACAAGTTCCAAAGGACATGTGTAGTTTTCTCTAAGTTTCAATTTATCATCACCTCATAAAATTTTCAGATCACTTCATTCATTTTCAATCTCACAAATTCTAATTTGTTCACAACTCCTCGTTATCTTTTGAACGGTTGTTAGAATTTCTCTTTTGATTATACTTCTTCATAATTACGATTTTTAGAAGTCCAACAACAATTAGAACACCAATCAATACCAGCCACCAATACCAAGCCATATGTATTACCTCCTAACCAGCAAAATTCTTTTATTAACTTGCTTACCAAACCATAAGACCACACAGAAGCAACCATTAACACCTTTACTTATTTTTTATTCAGTATCTTGAATTTGGTTTCCAAATTATGCTTTTTAACCTGCCAATTTGTCAACTAACCGCTTTCCCAAAAAACCGTACCAGAGAGCTGCCACTAATAGTGCCGGGCATAAAAACCAATAGGCACCTGTCTGTATCATTTTCGCCACCCAAAAGGACGGGAGAAATCCAACCGCGAATTGTATATTGCCGCTGATAAAAAATGGGACAGGGATACCCAGCAACGTGAGTGAAGCCAGCTTTGTAACCGCCATTCCTTCCAGCTTGTTAGTGGATAGCGTGATAATCATTAGTGCAATAATGATAGCCTGTATCGCCCCCATGAAAGCCAATGCAGCAATCATAGATAAAGATTGACCAGAGAGAGAAAAGAAGAATAGCACAATAAATGTAATAATAACTGCTAAAATGGCAGGGATACCCAACCGCGATAATAGGTATCCCAATTTTCCCAAGGGAGTAATTGAGAAATACCGCGCCACTTTATCGTCCATTTCTTCGAGTGTTATCATAGCAAAAGCAAAGCAAAGAAGTACCGGGGCCATGATAGAAAGGAACAGGTCAAAAATCATATAATATTCAGATAATGAAAACTGAATCCCCTTTTCTAAAAGCGGCACCCCAAACTTAATTAGTATCCCTGCCAAAATAGGGGTAAAGCAAGCCGCAAGCAACATAAGGTCATATCTGATCTGCTGGAATACCTGTAAAAAGCTGATATATGCTTTTTTCATAGTTTTGCACCTCCAATGCTTCTCCACATCTTTGATACCTGTTTAAAAGCTACCCAGTACAATACGGCTACCGTTAAGAGCACAAGCAGCAAATCGAAGATAAATGACTGGCTGCTACCAGTTATAAGGTTCATACAGGCCATAAAGGGAAAGAAACGAAATCCCTGTGGCAGCTCTACAAAAAGATTTGCAATCGGTGGTACAAAACAAATAAGCTCGATTGGCAAAATGACAAATAGAAACTGGTTGAGACTTGCTATCCTGGTAGCTGCGATAATGCCCAACATCGTGAAGATAGCAGAGGTAATTGCAGTACCGCCGATAATCGGCACAAAATTAAATGTTCCTGATGCAAGTCCTAAAACAACGGCTACAACACATGAAATCAACATGAGAGCAACCGTTTTTGATAATATGTATTCCGACACTTTGACTGGGGAAATTGCGATTGCATTTAACACCTTTTGACTTTTTTCAAGCAACACGATAGCCCCCATGAAAAATAGCCCCATTGCGGCAGGATCGGAATAAATCATTATGGCCGCAATATGATTCTTAAAATCGTTTGGCATAGCTCCGAGAGCGCATACATAAAGCAACGCCAAAATGAGATAGATGAAATAAAATCCATATCTCCATTGAAAGCGGATGTCTCCGATAATTAAATTGCCCAATCTCACTGTAATGTCCTCCCTGTAATATCCATAAAAATATCATTGAGTGTCGGTTCGCTGCTGTGTATTGATAGGATACGGTTACTGCCTAAAAGAGATTGTAGCTTTGTATCATCACTCGTTTTATCTAATGCACATTCTCCGGTTGTTTCTACGCCGTCTATATAGGTGTATTTCAGTTTTGCCGCCCCTTTGGACATAATCAGATTGTGAGGGGTGTCTAATGCGCTAACCCTCCCCGCCACGATAAATGCCACCTGATCGCAAAGCTCCGTTGCGTCAAACATATTGTGAGTGGTAATGATAATTGTCTTGCCACGCTTTTTTTCAGCAAGGATAATGTCTTTCATCATTCGGCTGTTTGTAGGGTCAAGGCCACTGGTAGGTTCGTCCAGGAAAAGCACATCCGGGTCATGGATAAGGGCTTTCACAAAATTCAAACGGGAACGCATCCCTTTGGAATAATCGGATACTTTTTTATCGCCGTCGTTTTCCAAGCCCACCATTTTGAGAAGATCGTCAATGGGGCGCGGCTTTTTTGCGTATAATGAAGCAAAATAGTTTAGATTCTGTCGGGCAGTAAACTTCTCATAGCAGGTGGAAAATTCAAAGTCCACGCCGATGTTCTCGTAAAAGCTGCTGGTGCGGTCTTTAATTTCCGTTCCAGCTACTTTCACACTCCCACGGTACTTTGTATTAAGTCCGGTAAGGACTTTTTGAATGGTGGATTTTCCCGCGCCAGACGGCCCCAAAAATCCAAAGACTTCTCCCTGTCCAACATGGAAACTCACATCTTCCACAAAGGGCTTGTTTGTATAGCTGAAACATAAATTGCACACATCAATCATTATGATTCTCCTTTTTATCCTTTATGACTATTTTATTTTTATCGTCATGTATTAGTAAAAAAATATTGGCCATCTGGTATCCAAACAACCAACATTTCTTTATTCTTTTATGCTTTGATCCACGATTCCATCTATCAGCAAATTTTGTATCATGGAAAAATCCTTATCCGTTTTGTATTGATCTAAGCAAGCTAAAACGGAATAGAGGGATTTCACAATAACGGAATGTGGAAGCACAAACTTTACTCCTAACTCCTCCAACATTTCAAACAGCCGAATATCGCTTCGGACATGGTTATCAAAGATTTCCTCAGGGAGTTTACGTTGCAGATAATCCATAATAGTAAAATCAAATTGCGATAGGATGGGTGAGGAAATAAACCCATTTAGCGCCCGCATAATTACTTCTTTTGTAAGAGCTGTTTGATTGGGGAATTGCATACTGCATATTGCTTCTTTTATCTCCAAAAATATTTTGTCCTGGAGCCGGAAGTTAATTTCAATATACAGGTGTTCCTTGCTGGGGTAAAAAGCATAAAAGGAACCTTTGGAGATATTGACAGCGGCAACCAGATCATCAACTGTCACTTTTTTCAGGCCATACATAGTGAAAAGCCTCTCTCCCTCTAATAAGAGCTTCTTGTTTATAATTTCTTTTTCTTGTTCTGAAAATCTCGGCATATCTTCACCTGCTTGCGACTAAATTTTTAATATTGTCATATTAGCACTATCGTTTTTTCGTGTCAATCTCATTTATGATAAGTAATCATGCAACTTTTGTTGTATTGCTGCCAATGTCTTTTCCACATCTTCATTGAACAGCATATGTCTATCAGCCTCCAACACAAGAAGTTCTTTTTTAGGTGCCTTAATCAGGTCAAATACTTTCCGAGTATAAGTCAGGCTAAACAATGGATCTCCACAGGCGGTTATTAACATCACAGGACAGCTAAGGGAACCATCACTCAAGCATGACATGTCTGCATTGAACAGACTTGAAATAAATTGTAAGGGATAGTGAGGGAGCAGAAGCGGGTCATTCAGACAATCCTCTTTGGCCTGCTCACTATGAAATACTCTGTCATAATCAAGGTAAGCGTCTCCTTTAATCTTCATCTTTGGAAACAGAAAAGCACCCACACGGAAACCCGCCAATATCAACCCCATAAAACGATGTGTCCATTCAGGAAATTTTGTTAAACTCATGGTTTCTTGCAGCGTTGTGAGCATGATATTATGAGGGAACAATGCTTTAAAACGATGGTCTATCCCTGCCACCATTGCCGCAAGAATACCTCCTTGACTGGAACCCATTAAAGCAATGTTTTCACCATAATGCTGTATTGCAAATGTGGCTGCATCCGATACATTTTGAGCAAGGTCGCTCATGGTGTAGGTTTCTCTTAACTTTGGACTTTTCCCGTGTGAAAGGTAGTGAACCCCAATAACGTGAAATCCATAGTTGCAAAGACCCTCCAAGAACTGGCGGTACATGAGAGGATGTGACATTGTTCCCGGTAGAAAGATGATAGTTGGACTGTTAGGCGTTGCTTCCCATATCGACAACGTGATAGGGATACTGTCAGATTTGATTTCTATTTCTTTATACAGCATGTGTGCCTCCATTTTTATTATGACTATATTTTTATATTAGTCATATAGATTATACCGTGCGGACGCAAAAATGTCAATAGCATTTTTGCCTACTTGTAGTACGGGAAAAGCGTGGGTTTAAGGAAGC
Source organism: uncultured Eubacterium sp. (assembly GCA_900551775.1). Taxonomy (GTDB): domain Bacteria; phylum Bacillota; class Clostridia; order Peptostreptococcales; family Anaerovoracaceae; genus Senimuribacter. The sequence continues at coordinate 12,248 of URXI01000095.1, forward strand.
GGTTATCAGAACGTTCCGATAAAATCGGCCAGCAATGTTTCAGAATATCCTTTTGGATATTCTGAAACGCTGGTTGGGGCCACCCCAAGCCCCGGCCAGTGCGCTGACGCGCCCCGTCGAACACGCCTGACGGCGTGGCTTTATCGCTCCCTTTGGTCGCTCATTCCTGCACTCCGCGCAGGAGAGGGAGCGCGTTCCGCGCTCATCAGATTGCGCCGGAATCGGCGCAAAAAAATAGCACCGTGCCGGTGAATGGCACGGTGTATTTTTAACGGTCAGCGTTCTTGTTCCTTCTGTTTATCTTGCTCTGGCAGAGTACCAAGAATCCGGTCAACATTCTGTTTCGCGGTCTGGAAGTCAATCATTTCTTTTCTGGCCGTTTTGTATTCCTCATACCGTTCTTTTTTCTCCGCCAGCAGCGCGGCGTA
>URXI01000096.1 GCA_900551775.1 uncultured Eubacterium sp.
ACGCAGCGCTTCGCCTGCAACTTCCGCTTCCTTGTACTTCGCAAAATTAGCGGCGCGAGTGTATATCATTTCTCGCATATAACCTCCATTTCACGAATTACCATAATCCGTTAAAATCAGCTGCACAATTGCTTTAACTAATTTTGTAATTGCACATTTCTCTTCACCCTGTATTCGGAATACAGGATTACTCTGGGGCGTCCTGCAATTAAATAGACTGCCCAGTCTTGCTGCGGGGTACTCGACAACCTTTGTAAACAGATTGCCGTGAGCGCTCAACATATATTATATATATTAAGGGCTCTTTTCATTCCCGATAATTTCTAGTCAATAATAAAGGTTGGTGTTATTTTTTCTTAGGTCTCTTAGCACCGTATTTTGAACGAGCCTGACCTCTGTCGTTAACACCAGCAGTGTCAAGTGTACCTCTAACAATGTGGTATCTTACACCTGGAAGGTCTTTGACTCTTCCGCCTCTGATCAGCACAACGCTATGTTCCTGTAAGTTGTGTCCGATGCCTGGGATATAAGCTGTTACTTCGATACCGTTAGTCAGACGTACTCTGGCAACCTTTCTAAGAGCTGAATTCGGCTTCTTAGGTGTAACTGTCTTTACTGAAGTGCACACGCCTCTCTTCTGTGGTGAGTTTGTGTCAGTTGCAACTCTTCTTAAAGAGTTCATACCCTTACCAAGAGCAGGAGCAGTTGACTTCTTTACAGCACTAGTTCTGCCTTGACGTACTAATTGGTTAATAGTAGGCATTTGTTTCTCCTTTCCTTTTAGAATTAATTTATTCTCACAGTCAAATTAACCCTAAATCAATTATTAGGGTCAAATTAACTCGAAACTAACAAATAGTTTACCACATATCACTGCTCAATGCAAGGATTATCAGGCGTTAGAAAGGATTTTTTTAATTTTTTTCATATTCCGTTTGATTTCCACCTGATTTACGTTAAATGTGCAAGTAAACAACAAGAATTTGCAAATGAAGGCGCGCACGACCGGGCGTGAGCAACAAGATGCCATGGCAAGGCGCACGTGAGGCATGCAGCGCCTGCATTCAAAAAGGGGCGGATTGAAAAATCCGCCCCTCGCTCTTTATGTGATTGCCCTGCACTCGATTAGTCTAATTCTACGATTTCAGGTTCATTTACTTCAGGAACAGCAGCCGTTTCCGCTTCGTATTCGTCTTCACGCGCTTCTACAGCGAACTCCTCCTCATATTCGTCCAGCTCGTCATCCTCTTCCTGGTACCTTTCGTACTCTCTCATAAACTCTTCGTTTACACCGTAATCGAGATTGATGTTCTTGTATCTCTTCATACCGGTTCCGGCAGGTATCAGCTTACCGATGATGACATTTTCCTTCAGACCCATCAGCTTATCGTTCTTGCCTTTGATTGCCGCATCGGTCAGGACTCTTGTAGTTTCCTGGAAAGATGCTGCTGACAAGAAGGAGTTTGTCGCCAGGGATGCCTTTGTGATACCGAGAAGCATCTGTTTGCCCTTAGCAGGTTCGCCGCCGTCAGCAAGCGCTACTTCGTTTGCATCCTGAATTTCAAATTTGCTGTATAATCCGCCCGGCAACAGCGTCGTATCGCCTGCGTCTTCAATTTTGAACTTCGAAAGCATCTGGCTTACGATCACTTCAACATGCTTGTCGTTGATGTCTACACCCTGGTTCTTATATACACGCTGAACTTCCTTCAGCAGGTACTGGTATACACCTTCAACACCGTTGAGTCTCAGGATGTCATGCGGATTCAGTGGACCACTTGTGATGTTTCCGCCGGCATAGATGTAGTCGTCTTTCTTGACTGCAAGTCTTGCACCGTAAGGAACTACATATACCTTGTCTTCTCCTTCGTCACTTCTGACAGTAACTTCCGTCTTGTTATCTGATCTAGGCTGAATGTCAATGACTCTGCCGTTCTCCTCACAGATTTCAGCAAGTCCCTTTGGCTTTCTGGCTTCGAACAATTCCTCTACTCTCGGAAGACCGTGGGTGATGTCGGATCCGGCTACGCCTCCGGTATGGAAGGTTCTCATGGTCAGCTGTGTACCCGGTTCACCGATGGACTGTGCCGCAGTGATACCGACTGATTCGCCGATGTTGACTTCCTCTCCAGTTGCCAGGTTTCTGCCGTAGCATTTTGCACAGATTCCCGTTTTGCTGTGGCAGGTCATGACAGATCTGATCGCAATGGACTCGATGCCGCAGTTTACCACTTCCATGGACTGCTCATCGGTGATTTCTTCACCCTGCTCTACGATGACTTCCCCAGTCTGCGGATTGACGATATCCACAAGCGCCGTTCTGCCTGCAATACGCTGATTGAGCGGTTCAATGACTTCTTTGCCGTCTGTAAAGGCTCTTACTTCCACACCTTCATCGGTTCCGCAGTCAAATTCTCTGACGATGACGTTATGAGAAACGTCAACCAGTCTTCTAGTCAGATAACCAGAGTCTGCTGTACGAAGAGCTGTATCGGCCAGACCTTTACGAGCACCATTGGAAGAGATAAAATACTCCAGGATGGAAAGTCCTTCACGGAAGTTCGCCTTGATTGGAATCTCTACGGTCTTACCTGTTGCGTTGGCCATCAGACCACGCATGCCTCCGACTTGTCTGATCTGGTTCTTACTACCTCTGGCTCCCGATGTCGCCATGATGTTCAGATTGTTCTTTGGTTCCAAGGACTCCATCAGAGCATCCGCTACATCGTCGGTGGTCTTGTTCCAGATTTCAATGACCTTATCATATCTTTCAGAATTGGACATGAGACCCATTCTGTAAGCTTTTTCGTATTTGTCTACTTCTTTCTGTGATTCAGCGACGATATCCCACTTGTTGTCAGGAATCTTCATGTCATCGATACCGATGGTCACAGCGGCCTTTGTCGAATAGTGGTAGCCCATGTCTTTGATGTAGTCCAGCATGATAACCGTACCAGTATTTCCATGGGTCTTGTAACACTTGTCGATAATTGCACCCAATTTCTTTTTGTCGCAGAGGAAGTCGACTTCCAGTGAATATGGATCCGTATTTCTATCGACGAAACCGAGATCCTGCGGAATCTGCTGGTTGTAGATGAATCTGCCTACGGTGGATTCTACCAGTCTTCCCCTCTTATCGTTTTCGTCCAGATACATTCTCACCTTCACTTTGGCGTGGATGTCTACGATTTCATCCTGATATGCCATCAGCATTTCATCGATATCTGTAAATACTTTGCCGTCTCCCTTTTCAGGAACTCTCTCAAAACCAGCAGCTCTGAAAGCTTCAGCACTTTTCTTATCGTTGAATTCGTCTCTCTCATAGAACACTTTCTCTCTGCCGTCTACGACCTCTACCTTTTTGCATGTTCCAGGATACGTCAGATAGTATGCCCCCAGAATCATGTCCTGCGTCGGTGTCGTGATCGGAGAGCCATCTTTCGGCGCCAGGATGTTGTTTACTGACAGCATCAAAAATCTGGCTTCTGCCTGCGCCTCTACAGAAAGCGGTACGTGTACGGCCATCTGGTCTCCGTCAAAGTCGGCGTTGAAGGCTGTACATACCAGCGGATGCAGCTTGATGGCTTTACCTTCTACCAGTACAGGTTCGAAGGCCTGGATACCCAGTCTATGCAAGGTCGGCGCACGGTTCAGCATGACAGGATGTTCTTTGATGACACCCTCTAATACGTCCCATACTTCCGGTCTTACCTTTTCGACCATTCTCTTGGCATTCTTGATGTTGTGGGCATAGCCCTGTTCCACCAATTCCTTCATGATGAATGGTTTGAACAGCTCAAGTGCCATCTTTTTAGGAAGTCCGCACTGATAGAACTTCAGCTCTGGTCCTACTACGATTACAGAACGACCGGAGTAGTCAACACGCTTACCCAGCAGGTTCTGTCTGAATCTTCCCTGTTTACCCTTCAACATATCGGACAGGGACTTCAGCGGTCTGGAGCCCGGACCCGTAACAGGTCTGCCTCTTCTTCCGTTGTCAATCAAAGAGTCTACCGCTTCCTGCAGCATTCTCTTCTCATTTCTGACGATAATGTCAGGCGCTCCTAATTCAAGAAGTCTGTTCAATCTATTATTTCTGTTGATGACTCTTCTATACAAGTCGTTGAGGTCAGAAGTCGCAAATCTGCCGCCGTCCAGCTGTACCATCGGTCTCAGATCCGGCGGTATGACAGGGATGACCTCAAGAATCATCCACTCTGGGTGGTTGCCAGAGAGACGAAGCGCTTCGACGACTTCCAGTCTTCTGACGATTCTGATCTTCTTCTGGCCGGTTGCCGTTCTCAGCTTTTCACGCAGATCTTTTGAAAGGGCTTCCAGATCAATCTGCGCCAAGAGTTCTCTGACAGCTTCAGCACCCATAGCAGCCTTGAAGTCGTTTCCGTATTTGTCTTTCGCTTCTCTGTACTGCTGTTCCGTAAGGATTTCTTTGTATCCGAGATCAGTCTCTCCCTGGTCCGTTACGATATATGCTGCAAAGTAAAGGACTTTCTCCAGATTTCTCGGAGTGATATCGAGAATGAGTCCCATTCTCGAAGGAATTCCTTTGAAATACCAAATGTGAGAAACTGGGGCAGCCAGCTTGATGTGTCCCATTCTCTCTCTTCTTACCTTTGCTTTGGTAACTTCTACGCCGCAGCGGTCGCAGACGATACCCTTGTATCTGATTCTCTTATATTTTCCGCAATGACATTCCCAGTCCTTCATAGGTCCAAAAATCTTTTCGCAGAACAGACCATCTTTTTCCGGCTTCAAGGTTCTATAGTTAATCGTCTCCGGCTTCGTTACTTCGCCGTGGGACCATTCCATAATCTTATCTGTTGAGGCCAATTTGATCTGTAAAGATTCGAAGTTGTTAAGTTCGAAATTGTTCGCATTTTTATTTACATTCTCAGTCAAAGATTTTCTCCCCTTTCTTATAACTGTTCATCATCTGCAAAGTGATCGCTTATCATGTCATCGTCGGGGGTTTCTTCGGTAAAGCCCTCTGCAAATAATTTTTCTTCGCTTTCCTCAAGCTCTGTATCAACGGTCATGATTCCGTCAATGCCGGAAACATCCTCATATTCTGATACTTCTTTAATCTGGATTTCTTCATTGTCCTCAGTCAGGACTCTGACATCCAACGCAAGGGACTGCATTTCTTTGATCAGTACCTTGAAGGACTCTGGGATTCCAGGTTCAGGGATGTTCTCACCCTTTACGATTGCTTCGTAGGTCTGTACTCTTCCCACGATATCGTCGGACTTTACTGTGAGGATTTCCTGCAGAGTATAAGCCGCGCCATAAGCTTCCAGAGCCCAAACTTCCATCTCTCCGAAACGCTGTCCGCCGAACTGGGCTTTACCGCCGAGAGGCTGCTGTGTTACCAGAGAATATGGTCCTGTACTTCTGGCGTGAATCTTATCGTCAACCAGATGGTGAAGTTTGAGCATATACATGTAGCCAACAGTTACCGGGCTGTCAAACCATTCTCCGGTTCTGCCGTCTCTCAAATTCAGTTTTCCTGTTTCTGAATATCCCACATCTACCAGAAGTTCACGGATGTCTTTTTCTGTGGCGCCGTCGAATACCGGCGTCGCAATATACCAGCCTTTCTTCTTGGCTGCCAGACCCAGGTGTACTTCCAGTACCTGCCCTACGTTCATTCGAGAAGGTACGCCCAATGGATTCAACATGACCTGAAGAGATTCACCGTTCTCCATGAATGGCATATCTTCCTCCGGCAGAATCCTGGAGATAACACCCTTGTTGCCGTGTCTTCCGGCCATCTTATCACCGACATTAATTTTTCTCTTTGTCGCAATATAACATCTTACTAACTTGTTGACGCCTGGAGGAAGCTCATCGCCGTTCTCTCTGGAGAAAATTCTTACGTCTACGACGATACCCGTCTCTCCATGAGGCACTCTCAAGGAAGTATCTCTCACCTCTCTGGCCTTCTCACCAAAGATTGCACGGAGCAGTCTTTCCTCAGCGCTGAGGTCGTTTTCACCCTTAGGTGTAACCTTACCTACCAAAATATCTGTGGATTCAACTTCGGCACCGACCCTGATAATACCTTCTTCGTCCAGATCCTTCAGCGCATCGTCACCCACGTTGGGGATATCCCTGGTGATTTCTTCTGGTCCCAGTTTGGTATCTCTGGCTTCTGCCTCATATTCTACAATGTGAAGAGAAGTCAGAACGTCGTTCATCAAAAGTTTCTCGTTAAGGATGATCGCGTCCTCGTAATTGTAACCTTCCCAGGTCATGAATCCAATCAAAAGGTTCTTTCCGAGAGCGATTTCACCCAGTTCTGTTGAAGGTCCGTCAGCGATGACTTCTCCTTCTTCTACGTGCTCGCCGTGACCAACAATTGGTCTCTGGTTGATGCAGGTACCCTGGTTGGATCTCTTGAACTTGAGCAATTTATATTCGTCTAATCCGTTGTTATCATCTCTTCTGACTGCAATTCTTTCCGCATCGACGAACTCGATGGTGCCGGCATGTCTTGCCAGAATCACGACACCGGAGTCTCTTGCAGCTTTAAACTCCATACCTGTTCCCACGTATGGCGCTTCCGTTACCAATAGCGGCACTGCCTGACGCTGCATGTTGGATCCCATCAGGGCACGGTTGGCGTCGTCGTTTTCCAGGAACGGAATCATGGCCGTCGCCACAGATACTACCTGCTTTGGCGATACGTCCATCATGTCTACCACTTCTCTTGGGAACATGGCGATTTCTCCGCCCACACCCCTGGCAGCGACCTTCGAATTGATGAAGTGGCCTTCTTCATCGAGAGGCTCGTTAGCCTGCGCGATGATCAAAAGTTCTTCTTCATCAGCTGTAATATATCTGATTTCCTTTGTTACAAGGCCTGTTTCTTTTTCTACGACTCTGTACGGCGTTTCGATGAAACCATACTCGTCTACGATACCATAGGTAGTCAATGATCCAATCAGACCGATGTTCGGACCTTCCGGCGTCTCGATTGGGCACATACGTCCGTAATGGGACTGATGTACGTCTCGAACTTCGAAACCGGCTCTCTCTCTGGAGAGTCCTCCCGGTCCCAGGGCAGACAGTCTTCTCTTGTGTGTCAACTCAGCCAGTGGATTATTCTGGTCCATGAACTGGGACAGCTGGGAACTTCCGAAGAATTCCTTGATGGCCGCCGTTACAGGTCTGATGTTCATCAGCGCCTGCGGTGTCGTCACTTCGATGTCCTGGATGGTCATTCTCTCTTTGACGACCCTTTCCATTCTGGCCAGACCGATTCTGAACTGATTCTGCAATAACTCGCCTACAGTTCTCAGTCTTCTGTTTCCCAAATGGTCGATGTCGTCAGTATTTCCGACTCCATAATTCAGATTCAGAATATAGCTGACTGACGCAATAATATCTTCCATAAGAATATGCTTTGGTGACAAATCGTGCTTTCTTGCTACCAGCATCTCTTTGATTTCGTTTTCATCTTGGCACTGCTCCAAAATTTCCATCAGGACAGGGTAGAATACCTTGTCTGCGACTTTCAAATTGGTCGTGTCAAATTCCACATACTGATTCAGAGCGACAAATCTATTTCCAATTACCTTGGTAACCTGACTCTCGTCGTCTTTTCCATATGCCATTACAAATTCCACGCCTGCATCTTCAATTTGCCTTGCTAATTGACGGCTGATCTTCTGACCTGCCTCCGCCAAAATCTCGCCCGTATTAGGATCGATAACATCCTCTGCTGCAACTGCTTCTGCCAATCTATTAGAAAGACCTAATTTCTTATTATATTTATATCTGCCGACCTTTGCAAGATCGTATCTCTTCGGATCAAAAAACAACGAATTAAGCAGGGACTTGGCACTTTCCACTGTCGGTGGTTCGCCTGGTCTCAGCTTTTTGTAAATTTCTTTTAGACCACTTTCGTAGTCGTTTGTCGCATCCTTTTCTAGAGTTTTCAGCAATCTACTGTCCTCTCCGAAAATATCGAGGATTTCCTGATCAGAACCGATTCCTAAAGCCCTCAGAAGGGTGGTCAAAGGCTGCTTTCTGGTTCTGTCAACCCTGACAGAAATGATTTCGTTAGAGTCCGTTTCGTATTCCAGCCATGCGCCTCTGTTAGGGATAATCTGTGTTGAATATAATTTGTTGTTGGATTTATCTGTTTCAACGCTATAATAAGGTCCAGGTGAACGAACCAGCTGAGTTACGATAACTCTCTCCGCTCCGTTGTAAATGAAAGTTCCCTTCTCTGTCATCAGAGGGAAATCTCCCATGAATACTTCCTGTTCCTTTACTTCGCCTGTTTCTTTATTAACGAGTCTTACTCTGACTTTAAGTGGAGCTGCGTATGTTACATCTCTTTCCTTACACTCCTCCTGCTCGTACTTTGGAGGATCATTAAGGGAGTAATCTATAAATTCTAATATAAGATTATCCGCATAATCTCTAATAGGGGAGATGTCTTCGAAAACTTCTCGGAGACCCTCTTTAATGAACCAATCATATGAGCTGGTCTGAATCTCAATCAAGTTAGGCATCTTGCCGACTTCATTGATCTTTGAGAAGGTCATACGTTCTTTTCTACCTACTTTGATAGGTTTTGGCATATTTATCACTCCTTATATCTTAACAGTTTACATTTGCGTGGCAGTCTATTATGATACCATATGCTTGTCAAACAGTCAAGCTTTTTTGAAAAAATACTAGCAAATTTTTTCCATTCCATTTATTCGATTATTGTGATATCATGCATTTCTTATACTTCTTTTGAGAAAAAAGAAATTCTTTTGCGGTAAGGCTGCTTATATGGTACTATGAATCTATATCGATACGAATGGGAGAGTCGAAATGGAATATAAGCAAATTGAGGCCTTTATCGCCATCGCAGAATTAAAGAATATTACCAAAGCCGCAGATACACTGTTCGTATCTCAGTCCGCATTGAGCTATCGGCTCAAAACGCTAGAAGATGAGGTAGGCACAACCCTGGTCACGCGCAACAAAGGAATCGCCAGCATCCACCTTACCGCGAAAGGTGAAGAATTCCTCTCCATCGCCAAAGAATGGCAGGCGGTGTACCGCAAAGCTCTTGCGTTCAGCACCCTGACGGAAGTCACTACGATCAGAATCGCTGCCCCGGCCAGTGTCCACGAGCAATATTCCAAGCTCTATACACAGATGACCGAAGAGAGCAGCAAAGCAAGGTTATCGGTCAGCACTTATAACTCCGATGCCATTCCATCGGTCATCGAAAACAGAGACGCCGACATCGGATTTGGTTTCATCTACAGAAACAGCCCTAAACTTTTGGTACGTGAGATTCACTCCACTCCCATGGCGTTGGTAGAACGATCAAAATCTGCCCGCCCTGCGGACACTGTTGACCCCCGGGCACTGGATCCCGCAAAAGCGGTTTTGGTAAAGGGCATCGCCTTGGACAACCCTGACAGTGCCGCCTTTTATAAATCTTGGTTTGGGAGCAATATGCCGTTCCATATGTATGTAGACTCCCCCTCTCTCCTAGTCAAAACTCTTCCAGAGCAAGGCTGGTGTATTCTTCCCGAAAATCATGCAAAGCGCTTACGAAAAGAACCCGATTTTCACTTTTATGAACTGGCAGATACCAGTTTTGCCCTTCCACTCTATCTGTTTCTTCACAAAGAGGCTGAGGAAACTCTGAAGATCCTGGTAAAAAAATACTTCGGCTGACACGACAAAATCCTCCCTGCAGCAGGGGAGGATTTTTCATGTTTAAGATATTTACGCTTCGCCGTCTTTCACGTATCGTCTTCCAACACCAGTGAGAATGCTCAGTACAAACAACACCAGAAGCAGAATTCCGTGGAAACTGTATGGCACAATGTCAAAGTACCCGAAATCGGCCGGAATTGCGGCTATTTCTGTGGTGAAACCCAAACACAGCATGACTGGAGTTCCATAAGGAAGGATGGATGAAATCCCACAGGCCGTTCCGTCCAAAATGTTGGCTCCACGGGTCCGCTCTATCCCAAAGTCCTTGGTCACTTTGCGTACCATCGGTCCAAAGAACAGCACTGCCGGCGAACTTCCACCTGCTGCAGCAGTCCCCACAGCCGTGCCCAGCATACAGATCAGCTCTGCTGAACGGGCGGATTTGCAATTCTTTGTCAGCCCCTCAACCAGTGCGTCAAAAGCCCCGCTGCAGTTGAGGATTTCCAGAAGAATAAATAACAAGATGCAGTACATGACCAGGTTGATCATACCAGACAAGCCAGCAACAACTGGTCCTTCATTTGCAAGCATCGTGCTCAGATCAATGGTGCCGAGGACCAAATTCAGTACGATGCCCATCGCATCGCAGACCAGCAGTGTCGCAACCAGATCAAAACCCTTTTTAATCATGATAATCATAATCACTGGCAGAACCAGGAGAAGAAGAGACTTTAAATCAGCCTCTATGGCAACGCCCTCCATGCTGCGGCTTGCCGTCGTCACATTGCCCAGCACAGCAAAGAGAACAGATGAAATTCCGCCCGCTATGAGAGAATATGGCAGCCTCGTTCTAACCACATCGCCCACCTGCGCTTCCTGTGTCAAGGCCGAACCGATGGTGGTATCTGAGATTGGTGCCAGATTATCCCCGAAAATCGCTCCACTGATAATTGCACCACATACCAGTCCCGGACTGCATCCCATGCCAACTGCCAGCGGCAGCATTACTGGTGCCATGGCAGTGATACTGCCTGACGACGTTCCACAGGAAGTGGATATAATGGCACAGATAACGAAACTGATCAAAGGAAGAAACCCAGCATCAAAATTTACTGAGCTGGCAATATGCACCAGAGCTTCAATCAATCCGCTCTGTCTCAACAGCTGTCCTAAAACACCTGCTGAAAGAAATGCGATGATGATAATTGCCAGCATGTTGTTGGTCAGTCCTGAAATCGCCACCGTTCCAAAGTTCTTTTTATCTTTTGCAAGAAAAAAGCCAACGATGACAGCCAAAAAAGTAATCAGCGAAAACCGCAAGATCCCCCCGCCGCCAATCTTCGTTCCGACGATGAGCCCGATAACCATCAGAATAATAGGTATCCATGGTCCAATTTTACCAAGGTAAAAACCTCCTGTGTATTTGTTCTTTAAGTCCATTTTTTGTCTCCTTTGTCATTAAGTGTTTGATCCGTTTATTTTATATGGCTCATTATATGCGAACATAGCTGCACTTGTAAAAGTCAGATTTTCGCTATTAAATATAAAAACGTTTTCTAATTCAAATAGAAAGGGAATTCATATTTAATAGACAAAGGTTCAATTGGACAGTCACAGGCTTTCTCATATAAACTGTAGTCATACAAAAGAATAAGGAGGAGAACCATGAATTATAAATTTAATGAAACATTGCTAAATATCCCTCCCTCAGCGTCTCTGGCCGTCAGTGAAAAGGCTAAGAGATTAAAAGCTGAGGGAATTGACGTCATTACCCTGGCTACAGGAGAACCAGACTTCGATACCCCCGATGCTGCTCGTATTGCCGGAATCGCCGGAATCGCACAAGGCCATACCCACTACAATGCAGCCCTCGGCCTCCCAGCTCTGCGCCAACGCATAGCCAGAAAACTGTGCGAAGAAAACGGTATCGCCGCATCCGAAGAAAATATCATCCTGACACCGGGAGGCAAATATGCTGTATATGAAGCGATCCGCACTTTGATTACGCCTGGTAAAGAGGAAGAGGTCATGATTCTCAACCCGGCATGGGTCTCCTATGGACCTATCGTCATGGCAGCCGGCGGGATTCCTGTAAATGTGGAGCTCTCTTTCGAATCTCATTACAAGATTACAAGAGACGCCTTGGAAAGAGAGGTTTCCAGTCAAACACGGGCCGTCATCGTCAACTATCCTAACAATCCGACAGGCTGCATCCTATCCCGGGAAGAAGCGGAAATCCTTGCCGATTTTGCCCTGGCCCATGACCTGATCTTGATATCTGATGAAATTTACGAGCGCATCATCTATGACAAAAGACAAAGTGTCAGTCTGGCCTCTCTTCCGCAGATTGCTGACAGGGTGATCACCCTCAACGGTTTTTCAAAGTCAACCGCCATGACGGGCTGGCGTTTAGGCTACGCCTGTGCCCCAAAAGAAGTCATCGGCAAAATGTCTATCCTCAGCCAACATACGATCAGCTGTCTCAGCCAGTTTTCCATGGAAGCGGCTCTTGCAGCATTAGACTGTCAAGAGGATATTACAAGAATGGTTGCAAGCTACGATGCTCGCCGCAACTTCTTTGTAAAGGGTCTCAATGAAATTCCCGGGGTCACATGTCTTGTCCCCCAAGGCGCCTTTTACGCCTGGGCGAAAGTGGATCTTGCTGAAAAAGACAGTTTTGAAATTGCAGACTACCTTCTTGACGAGGCCCGTGTCGCCGTAGTACCGGGAGATTCCTATGGAAAGGGCGGCGACCGCTGTATTCGTATGTCCTTTGCCACTGCTGAGGCTGATCTCCATGAAGCCCTCAAGCGAATGCGCACTGCAATCTGTAAAATCAATAATCCTTCGGAGGTAGAGAAATGAGTAACATCAATTGTATCGTATACGACGACTTTAAACGTCCCCACAAAGCTTTGGTAGAAAGGTTTCGCGACATTCCCGTTGCCAATCTGGATGACTGCATGGGAAGACAGGCTG
>URXI01000097.1 GCA_900551775.1 uncultured Eubacterium sp.
TTCCGCCAGGGGTTTCAGGGGTATCCCCTGACAAGCACTTTTTCTCCCTTTGGGAGTAAAAAGGGTCTGCTTGCTAAAGTTATACCGAGAAAATTATCTCTCCCATTCCGATGACCTTGACTTAAGATCTTTAGCCACGACACCTGATGATGTATAGAAAAATGCCTCTGGGTTTTTAAACCGTTCCATATATTTTCTCTCCTGCTCAGGCGTGAGGGAAAGAAGTTTCTCACTTTCAATTGGCGCATTACACAAGAAAAAATCCCCGAAAATGATTTCTTTAATCCCTCCATTTCTATCATAAATCGCGCGATTTGCCTTTGAACTGTTGTACTTTCCTTCTTCGTTACAGATGATTGCCACATCGTCATCAAAGGGCATATATTCCTCGATCCACCCGCCGACAAGCCGCTGCATTGCCTCCAGGCTGTCTTCGATTTCTACCATTTCCGGCTTTTCATGTGGTCTTATCACCATGACTTTAAGTTTCTGCTTTTCCATTCCTATCTTTCCCATCCTTTCTCCGCTGCCCTTCCCGCATTCACTCGAATTCGTTCCATGCGTCCGTCCTCCACAAAGCTGTAATACTTGCCGGGGTCCTGTCCGCAAATGATGCCGTCCACCACTTGGATTTCCATCACTGTACCGCATCTGACCAGCTTTTCCATGACCTCTATGTCTGCTTGCGATGGTTTCAGCATACCGCTTGGATGATTATGAACCATGATGATTCCTGCAGCATTGGATAAAATGCAGCTCTTGAATATATCCTTCATACTGGCGATACAGGTATCCAGAGCGCCTATACTGGCAATATTGATATTGATAGGGCGGCCGGCAGCATTCAGGTTGATAATGCACAGTGCCTCTCTGTCATAGTCTGCAAGTTCCCTGCTTAACAGATTGACTGCTGCTTTTGGTGTATCGATTTCGTCATCGCTGTAAAGTGACCTCTCCCTCACCAGCCGCACATTGACCATGTCCAAGTTATACATCGGTCTCATCCTCCAAGGTTACACTTATAGCCTGCCCCGGCCTGAGACAATCGAATATTTCCTTCAGTTCGCCAAATGACTTTATAATGATTTCAGCGGACCCGCTCTTCTCTTTTCTTTGCTTTTCTTGCTCGTAATTCATCGTTTACATCCTTTCCGCAGGCTGGAAAATCCAGCCTGACTTCATACTTTTCAGTTAAGGTTTCTTGTAAGTATTTCGCTGCTCTATGCCCTGCATCGTCATGATCAAAATGTAGATTAATCGTTTTCAGGCCTTCTGTTTTTTTCAAATAATCTTCAAGTCCCGCAGGCAGCCTGCCATTTTTAAAATTAGATATTCCGCCAAGTGACAGGCAGCATTTGCTCTTCCACGGTTCACCGTCTTCCTTCACCAATGTAAGATATGACAGCACGTCTATGGCGCTTTCAAAGACGTGGAGGCTATCCAGCTGCGTCCCGATAATGCGAAAAGAGAAAGCCTTACGGCTTCCCCTTACTTCGCCCATGATTCTGTTTTTATGAATTGAGCGGTAGGCTGCATAAGCAGCCTTACCGCCGTCGTCAAATCCGACAAAGACTGCATTATGATAAGGCTCTGCTTCGTAGAGCAATCCTTTCGCAATGCAGACGTGGAGGATTTCGATGTCAATCCCCCGTTGGAGCAGGTAATTGATCACCCGGTTATTGTTTACACAGGGCTCCGGCAAGGCGAATCCCAATGATTCTTGCTCGTCTGGAATTGGCTCAGGTTCCAGTACCGGGATCCTTTCCAATCGCAAAATGTATGCCACAGCTTTGGTAAACTCCATTCCTTCCACTTTGACAAGGTAATCCAGTGCGCTGACGCCGCCAATACTTCCCGCCCACCAAAACCATTTTCCGTTAGATAATTTCAAGCTGCTATGTTTTCGTGCTCCATAAGAATTTGCACCTAATCGAATCAGCTCACCTGGTTCATAAACCCTGAAATAAGTCAGAAGGTCAAGCTTCCGTGCTTCTGCGATCATTTCTTTTGCGTAGTATGTCATTCCTGCACCTCATCGCTCTATGTCTTTCCGCTTTTCCCTGGCCTCCGGGACAATCGTGATTTCCTTTGTTTCCCTGTCGTACTCATAAATACGGTTATCCAGTTGCTCACGTTCTGACACAACTTCCCGATTGGCTGTCCTTAAGGTATCCTCCAGTTCTCTGGCAGAAAGCATACTGTGCTTCTTTGAGCACAGCATCACCTCATGGATACTGGACGGAATGATATAAAAATCACTGTCCTGCCGATTAGCAATACCTTGCATTACCTCAGGATAAAACATTGCTACAGCACCATGAGGGCTTTCATTGCTTCGCAAAACATATATTTCCTGTGTGTCAAGAGGCGTTATGCCGTCCATTAAATTTGACTTGGTATCAAAGAGCATCGACAGCCCCAGCGGCTGCAGATTCACTCCCTTGTCCTTCACTGAATTCTGGGTTGCTACACGATCCAGCAAATCAACGTCAACACCCCATTTTGCCATCAGTTCGTTACTGATCTTCGCTCCACAGTTAGGCGCAACCTCCATGATGTACATTTTAGCTAAATTCCCGGTCACCTTATATGGGTGCATTGACAGCAGCTCCCTGCAGCCCTTTCGATTGACTACATGCAGATAGACCTTGTCTTTCATCTTATCAAAGTCACGGAAATCATCTGTTTTAAAATCAGGTGTATGCCGTGCATCCGGTATTAATTCATTGGCAAAGCCTTCCACAACTTCATTGACTGACATGCCGTTTCGAATGCATTTATACATATCCTCCAAATAAAGTGTAGGGGCAATTTTCTGGCCCGGTGCTTGCAGGCAGACGGAGTGAAGCTCCTGTCCATTGTATTTCAAATATTTTGATACGACGATCTCGCCTCCCTGATACTCTTTTGGCATATAATCCTTTGCCCTTTCTACGAAATAATTGCTGAATTCTTCAAATGATATCATCTCTGTTGACCTCCTTTTGCTGCGCTAATACGGTTTAGATACATAATCAGCCTCAATTTCTCTCTGCTTTTCCTGAAAGTTTCAAGTTTCCAAGCTACATCCATTTCTAATTCCCTCCTTTGCTACCGCTCTCGAGCGTCCCTGTTACTCACTGGAACTTCATCGTTTACCTCATATATCATCTCATTTTCAGATTTATCCAAGTTTAGGAAGACGTTCAGCTCATCTAGACGTTTACACTTTTCCTGCAGTTCCTGCTCCTGCGGAAAATTCTTCATCACCTCCTTTTTAGCAAGCTCAACCTGTACTTTTAATTCCGAGAGCTGATTTTCCGTTTCCCTTTTTCTTTTTTCAAGTCCGGATATCAGGTTATCGATTCGGGTGAGATTACCGTGGATGTCTTTTCCCAAGCTGACTTCATAGCTGATTTTACCTCTGAGCGTCAGTATAAATTCCTGCTCAATCATGTGAAAAGACAGTTCCATTTCGAAACCTCTGTAGTTTCCAATGTGAACGGGCACTGTACTGTTTACCTGCCTGCAGGCCTCCAGCAGTGCTTCTCCTGCATCCGCCTTTTCTGTCCATTTATGATTGAATACGGTCATTCCCGAAAAGCCTCCGTCATTGTTCACAGCCATAAGGATGTCTTCCCCTATTCCCGCAAGCTCTTCTTCCAGCTGTTTCTGTGCTTGTGGGTAGTACCTGACCAATTTATCCTCAAGAGAATACCTGCTGCTCATGAAATTTTGTTTGAGCAGCTTCAGTTTGGACACCTGGATATCCAGGTCCATCTTCTCTTTGATCAATGGATTTCCCGTAGCCAGCATTTTAATCTCCGCATAGGATAGCGCTGCCTCGTCAACATCCTCTGCACTCCGCACAGGACTCTTGCTGCTCATGACCTGTGAGATAAATTTCTGCTTATTCTCGACAAGCTGGTACAGATATGCATCAAAGGTCTCTTCCGTCACATACCTGTAAATCTGCACTTTTGGATTTTGGTTCCCCTGTCTGACGATACGGCCTGCCCGCTGTTCCAAATCCGAAGGCCGCCACGGACAGTCCAGGTCATGTGATGCAATCAGTCTGTCCTGCACATTGGTACCGGCTCCCATCTTAGCCGTTGAGCCGATCAGCACCCTTACCTCTCCCCTCCTTACTTTCCCGAAAAGCTCCTTCTTTTTCACTTCCGTAGATGCCTCATGAATAAAACAGATTTCCTTTTGGGGAATCCCCCGCGAAACAAGCTTGGAGCGAAGATCGTCATAGACATTAAATGTGCCATCACTCCTCGGCGTAGAAAGGTCGCAAAACACCAGCTGCGTCAGTCTGCCCGCCTGTGTCTTTTCCCAGATAGCAAAGACTTTTCCCGCACAGACATTGACCTTGCTGCCTTCATCGTCTGGCAGTGCATCATTAATGAGTCTCTGATCCAGCGCCAGTTTCCTTCCGTCATTGGTAATGTTCAGCATATTATCTACATCTGCGGCCACCATTCCCTTTCTGACCTTTTCCGCACGTTCTGAAAGGCTTTCTACCAGATCTCTCTGTATCTGGCTAGGTTTTACTGCTACATTAATATATTCCGCTTCCGGTACGGGGAGCTGAAGCATATCGGCAGTCTGAATATCCGCCACCTGCATGAACATCGTCATCAATTCCGGCAGATTATAAAACCTTGCAAAGCGGGTCTTCGCCCGATATCCGGTTCCTTCAGGCGACAACTCGACGGCAGTCACCGTTTCCCCGAAAGTCGATGCCCATCCGTCAAAATGGTTGAGACCCTGCTCATCGAGAGCATGTTTCTGCAGATATCTCTGCATTGTATACATCTCCACCATAGAATTGCTGATCGGTGTCCCTGTCGCAAAAATAACCCCCTTCCCCCCTGTCAACTCGTTAAGGTACTGTGTCTTCATATATAAATCCGAACTTTTCTGCGCCTCCGTCTGGGCGATGCCTCCCACGTTCCGCATCTTTGTGTATAGATACAGATTCTTAAAGTAATGGGCTTCATCAACGTAAATCCGATCCACGCCGAGTTCCTCAAAAGTCACCACGTCATCTTTCCTTTCCTGTTCATTTAAGCGCTCCAATCTCGCCTCTATTGCCTTCCTGCTTTTTTCTAGTTGTTTTACAGTATACCTTTCGCCATTCTGTGCCTTTGCATTCTCAATTCCAGTTTCAATTTCATCCACCTGCTGTTTGAGGTATCTGATCTGGTTTTCTGTAGATAATGGGATTTTTTCAAACTGGGAATGCCCTATGATAATCGCATCAAAATCTCCCGTTGCTATCCTGCCGCAAAATCTCTTTCTTCTCTTTTTTTCAAAATCCTTCTTTGTCGCAACGAGGATGTTTGCTGCCGGATAAAGCCTCATAAACTCACTCGCCCACTGTCCCGTAAGATGGTTCGGGACGACAAACAGCGATTTCGTGCAGAGTCCCAGCCTCCTGCTTTCCATAGCGGCGGCAGCCATTTCATAAGTCTTTCCTGCGCCGACCGCATGGGCGAGCAATGTGTTCCCTCCATAGAGAATATGGGCGACTGCATTGGCCTGGTGTTCTCTGAGCCTGACTTCGGGGTTCATCCCCGAAAACTTGATATGGCTTCCATCGTATGATCTGGGACGGATTGAGTTAAACCGGTTATTATATATTCCGGTCAGCCGTTCCCTGCGTTCAGGATCTGACCAGATCCAATCTGCAAACGCCTGCTTGACTGCCTCCTGTTTCGCCTGTGCGATGGCAGTTTCCTGTTTGTTGAGAACCACCTTCCGTTTTCCGTCCTCCATGATATAGTCAAAGACGCGCACGTCTTTGAGGTTCAATATCTCCTCAAAAATTTTGTAACCGCTGACCCGTTTTGTTCCATAAGTGCTGTAGGAATTTAGGTTTCCTTTATCAACAGATTTGCCGTCAATATGCCATTCTCCCGTTATATTGTTGTACCCGACGGAGATGCTCTTTCGCATATATGACGGCGTGTGGAACAGTTGAAACAGAAACTCTTCGATAATGTCATCTGGAATCCATACTGCTCCAAGTCTGACAGAAATTTCACTGGCAGACAGGTCTTTGGGCTGAATCTTCCGCAAGCTCTTGATATGCACCTGATACTGCCTCGGATATTTTGTTTCTGCCGCTTCCGCAACCCTCAGCTTTTCCCTCACATTGCCGGAAAGATATTCATCCGCAGGCAGATACTTTTTCCCACCCTCCTCACTGTATTTGGGATTAAGGAAGATGACGCCTTCCAGCTCGTGATACAGTTCTGCTTCGGTTTTCCCTGTCAGCTCCATCATGTACGGAATATCAACCTCCGCTTTTTCTGCAATCGATATACCAAAAGCCTCCACTGCGGTATCCGCCCTGTCAATTGGTACACTGGCTTTGATTGTACGCTTCATAAAAATATCCGCTTTACGCTTTAAACTGCCATCGTCATTCAGAACTTCTAATGCAGAGACCAGGGCGTAAGAACTGTCTGAGGAAAATACCGAACTGTTCGCCCTACTGTTCAGAAGCCCGTATTCTGAAGTATATTGGTCGTAAAACAGCGTCAGTTCCTGCTGGCAGGTCTTGATTTCCGCATCTCCTGCGTCCTGCTGCTGCAGTAGGATCAACTGCCTTACGCAGTCGCGGATTTTTATTATTCCACGGATTCGCTCTTCGGCTGTTTGCGAAAGCTCCTGCCGATACATTCGAGAATCCTCCCTGAAATAGATTTTCCCGTCTATTTCCGTGTATGAAAAATTCCTCACGTCAGGCATTGCGGGAAGGGAGTCATCTTTGTCTTCCTCGGTCAGTTCCGCATCGCAGGCTTCGTAAGAAAAAGTGATTCTCCCTGCCGCCTCCATAAGTGCACGGCCAAAATCCTCTCCTTCCTCTGCCCTGCATCGTGTTTCTTTGCCAAACCTGCCGTCTTCGATTACCATTCCGCCCAGAACCATTTCAGGATGTTCGGCAAAGTATCGGTTCACTCTGATTCCGTCTTCGTTTTCTGCAAGTTCTGTCCAAGTCTCCCTGCCGTCCGTAACCCTGTCCCTTTTTTTCAGGAAGACGATATCGGTGGTGACTTTAGTTCCCGCTGCCTTGAAAACATGGTCGGGCAGCCTGATTGCCCCCACCAGTTCTGCACGTGCTGCAAGATAGCGCCTGGCCTTCGGGCTTTCCTTGTCCATGGTTCCTTTACTCGTCACAAAGGCAACAATACCCCCTGGGCGGACTTTGTCCAGGCACTTCGCAAACATATAGTCGTGGATGAAAAATCCTTCTTTGTCATACCTGCGGTCTGCCACAGTAAAATCACCGAAAGGCACATTACCAATAGCCAGGTCAAAAAAACTGTCAGGATAATCCGTTTTTTCAAATGGCCGCACCTGGATATTCGCCTGCGGATACAGCTGTCTTGCAATACGGCCTGACAGGCTGTCAATTTCTGATCCATAAAAGTGGCTCTTTTCCATTGCCTTAGGCAGACTGCCGATAAAGGCACCTGTTCCGCAGCATGGTTCCAAAATGTTCCCTTCTCTATATCCCGCCTTGTGTAATACCTCATACATCGACTCCATGATTTCCGACGGGGTATAAAATGCGGTCAGCGTGGATGCCCTTGCCTGTGCGTACTCGTCTTCTGTCAAAAGTCCCTTCAGCTCTGCATATTCTTCCATCCATTTCGTCTTATTGCTGTCAAAGGCATCTGCAAGGCCGCCCCACCCGGAATATCGGGACAGTACTTCCCGTTCTTCCCTTGTTGCTGATTTTACTGTTGCCTCAAGACTTTTCAGAAGCCGAATGGCTTCCATATTCATGCGGTATTTTGCTTTCGGGCCGGTGTTCTTTATCTCTGATGGAAGCGGGGCCGACGCAGGTTCCTCTGTAACTGCCTGTGTGCCGGCTAACAGGTTTCTTTCCTTTTCGGACAGGTACTTGCCTTCTTTAATCAGTTTATGGATCCTTCTGGCAGCTTCGTTCCACGTCATTTTAAATTCAACGGCGTCTTCACCACGGCCATGCCGCAGGATGATTCCTCTGGCATCATGCCATTCTGCTATATCAAGACCGCTCTTGATCGAAGAACATCCCCCTGAACCATATTCGCCTTTTAAAAAGTCTGCGTTTGTTTTCACAGAGGCTTCATTCATAAATTGATGATAAATCCTCTGCTTTCCGCCTTCAAAGTGGCTACCTTGTTTCAAAGCCTCTTCTATGATTACATCTGTAAAAATGCTTTCCTGTTCTTTTGCAGTAAAAAAGCTTATCTGGCCATCGATTGATGGAAGCGGCTCCATGGTGTCATACAGCTTTCCCAGCAGTCGCAGACTGTCAAAATATTCCGCAATCACGCTCCATTCATAATACCCTTCTTCGGAGCGTGTCTGATAAGCTCCTCTCCACAGCTGCAGCACGTTCTGATAAGTCTTATATCCGCCCCTTGTTCCATCCGATAATATTAATTCTGTGTAATCATTGTTGAACGTGGATTGTAAGAATTCAACACGTGCTTCTATATCCTCGTTCATTTCAAGGAATTTGCAGATGTCTTCTCTACTTGCTTTAAGGTGGGGCGTTGTTAAGAGTATCTCCTTAATTGCATCACCATCGTGAAAAAACGGAAGGTTGCTACCTTCCGTTTTTCGATCATACCATGCTAGATGTAAATCATCTCCTGCAGGATCATTTTCTCTGCTTCCTGCAGTTCCATCCCGTCGCTCATCAGCGTTTTCTTCCGGTTCTCTGCCGCCCCCTCGATCTCTCTCAGATGCCTGCCCAGAGTGCAGGAAGTCACCATGTTGTAATACTGCGCTTTCTTGTGTTTCTCCAGATACTCTTTTCTCAAGTTTGCGTACAGTCCCAGCTTCACTTCCTCCTGTTCCGGCAGTCTCAAATCCGGTATCAGGTAATCTCCCTGCTGTGTGTATGTGATTTCCATCGCTCCCTCCTTTCGCTTCATTCCTTTCTATTCTCTTTTCATCATATCCTTGAATTTCGAAATCCGCAAATGTGCGATCCAGTTTTTCCTTCTGTAGGTAGCGAACCGTGGATGCGATCTCATTGAGCAGCATCTCCGCAATATCGCTTGTAGCAAATCCCAGAACATGCAGGGTGTCTTTCGTGTTGAAGTCTCCCAGTACTGAAAACTCATTACCTGCAGAAAAGGACTCCGTATTCCCGTCGATTCGATTTAAGACCATATAAGCCACGCTCGTTGCTGTGAGTTCCTCAACTTCGACTCTGAGCGCATCATCATTCAGTTCTTCCAGAAGACTTCCCGATCTGGATTCTTTCATCTGCTGGATATACGCATCGATATTATCATGGACCGCATTGCTGGATGCAGCGCGGACTGCCCACTCAAGGTCTGACTTGTCATTAAGTTCACCAAAACTGTTTTCCAATGTTTCCATGACATTCTGAATGTATTCTGGTTCTATGGACCATATCGGCACTTTTACAGATTGCCTGCCTGGGTGGGTATCTGAAATATCAAAGTAATGCCTTAGTTTCTGCCTGCTCCCATGGAAACTGTCAAAGACGGCAATCCCTCTGGCCCCCTTATTCACATATCTGCCATAGAGCCGATTCCACTTTTCTATCGGAAGAACAGCAGTCGCATCCGGCTTCTGCGCATAAAGCAAGATCTGCTCATCAAATCTCAGGCGGAAGTTAAAACCTGCTGTACGTAAGAAAGCTTTCCAGCTGTCTTCATGCCTGGAGAGGCTCTGGCAAGTCTCCGCATATACCTCATTGATTAGTCTCGCCTTTCTCATATTTACCGTTCCTCTTCTGTTATTCCCGCAAGGAAGCCAACAAGTCTTTTCTCCCTAATTGCTTTCTGCATCTGAGCAACTATTTCCATTTCCTTTTTTGTAATATCGCGGAGCTGTAAGATATCCCAGATATCCATTTTTTCTATATCCTTCTCTGTAAGATATCCTGCATCGATCGTCTTGTTGAATACCCTCTGGTTTTGTTTCCTGTCCATGATCTTCCCCCCCTATATTTTATTTCTTCCGTTTCCTTATCCCCAGGATTATGCTGATGCCCGCTAATGCTAAGAAAATGTACAACATAAGTCTCGATGTATCCCCCGTCTGTGGAATATCTTTCCTTCCTGGCTTCGCTGGCGTGTCGGGTTTTACTGGCTTGCTGAACTTAACGGTCTGCGCTTTATCATTCCAGTCTTCATGGCTCCCGATCAGTTTCCCATTACGGTACAGATATTCAAAAACAACCACTTCTTTGCCATATAAGTCTGCCTGTCTGAAATACAGCGGCACTGTGACTTTGCCATGATTTGCGCTGGCTTCAAACTGACGGGTTGTCGTTACTTTTTCGCCATTGCAGTAGACAGGCTTTCTGGTAACTTTGTCCATCAACACAGCTTTCAAGGTATACTCTTCACCTTTTGTCAGCTGCCAATACTCAACCGTATCTTTAATCAGGCCAGTTGCTGCGTGAGAAGCCGTTGTTCTTAAGTTCGGGAAGCGAATTGTCTGTTTCTCGTCGCTGATGTCTTTGTGGCTAGCAACAATCTTGCCGTTAGCTGCAAGTTCTAATGATTCATAAACCACAACTGCAGTTCCTGCCAACTTCGAGCCATCAAAGGTAAAGGATAAGGTAACCGTTCCGTTCGGATGGTCAGGCTTGAATATCCGTTCTGACGTAACGGGCTTTCCATCAACAAGTAGTATTTTGCCATCTGCCTTATCCATAAGTACGCCCCTCACTTTGTACTCTCTTCCCGCAATGAGGTTATGGTATTTTACTTCATCGATAACAGTCACTTTCTTGTCAGCCTTGGATACATGGGCATTGGTCTCACGATCCATTGCGGTCGTGCCAATCTGCGGAAAATGCACCGTCTGCTTCTTGTCATCCATGTCCTTATGCACTGCCACTTCCCTGCCATCCTGATACAGTGTCTCGTATACCACGATCGTCTTTCCAGCCAGCGCCGAACCGTCAAAGGTGAACTCCACATTGACCTTCCCGTCAGCAGACTTCGGCGTGAAGCTCTTTTCCGCCGTGACTTCTCTGCCATTTGCAAGTAACACCTTGCCTGTATCCTTGTCCATAAGTACGCCATTGATGACATATTCTTTGCCCGGCGTCAGGTTGCGGTATGCAACAGCGTCTACGATGGTCACCCTGCTGTCCGCATTTACGATGTGATCTTTGGTCTCGCTGTCTGTCGCCGTCGTTCCGATATATGGTGTTGACGGACTTGGTCCCGGTTCTGGAGGGGGCGGCGGTGTTGTTTCTTTTGCATCATTTTTGATTTCTCCAGCATTAATATTATCCGTGGTATTGATCTTTATTTGCAATCTCTTTGCGCTGCTGTCCTGCCTTGCCGTCGTGATGCTTCTGTAGATGTTAAGTCCCGCTGTTGCAGGGACGCTGTTTACCGTAACGGTCGGTGCCTGTTCCGCCATTGCGCCCTCCTGGACATTGGAAAGGGACATCCTTACATTGCCGTCCTTATCGACTTTGATAAGGTAGGCCGCACCCGTTTCTGCCGTCAGCTTCAGGGTGGTTTCTTTGTTCACTGCAATCCTGCCGTCTGCCAGTTCCTCAAGATTCACTTCCGTTTTGCCGAGAATTGCAGATACAAGGGTTCCCGCCGTCAGCTTCACATCCACATGATAATCAAACACCTTGTTCCCGTCGTTGTCAGTTTTCTGTATCTGCTCATCCTTGTTGTCGGGGTTTTCGACCATTACAGGCGTATAAACAGTCTGTGCGGTCACTGCACTGCTGTTATCCGTATCTGCAAACACGATTGTTTTCACTACAGGGTTATTGACATCTGCCTGTTTTTCTTCTGCAGTGAAGTCTGCATAATAGCCTGTGTAAGCAACGGTCGGGATATATGTCCCCTGCTGCCCATCATAGGCGTAGGTATAGGTGTTGCCGTCTACGGCAAAGCGTAAAGTCTTACCGTTTGCCAGCTCCACATCAACAGTCTCACCGCTCCTTACAGTGATCTTCGTCTTTGCCATATCCTTATGGGTCTTGACGATAACTCTTCCGTCTTCGCTTTCCGCATCGGTATCAAGTACATACTGTTTCCCATCCACCTTCATCCTTGCAGCAGGATAGCGGTTCAGTGTTTCCACAGTGATCGTAGCCACACCGTAGCCGTCCATGACTGCCTTGAGGGTCGTTCCGTCTGCATCTTTTCCGTCTTCGTCCTTGCTGATTTCAAGGGGAACTGATTTTATGCCGTCTCCTGCCACGAAGTAGAACGGGGTATCATTCAGAATGTGTGTATTCTTTGTCGTCAGTTCCTTCAGATAATACACGCCTTCAGGAATTTTCGTACTTGTAACAGTCTTTCCATCGGGCTGTACTTTAATGGTGTCGATCAGGGTGTCCGCTGGCAGTGCTGCCTTATCATAACTGATGGATGCAGCGTTATAGATTCCGAATACTGCACCATCATCTTTGTTATATGTGTCAGACTGGTAACCTGTCTCAAACATTTTGGTAAAGTCAAGTTCAACTTCAACATACTTGTTGGTGCTCGTCAGCGACTCCCAGACAAGTGGCGTGAACTGGTCCTTATATTTCAGTTCAACTTCATAAAATTTTTCGTTGTCAGCAACATATCCATTGGGTGCGGACAGTTCGCGGATGATATATTTTCCAAGTGGCAGCTCGCCGGA
>URXI01000098.1 GCA_900551775.1 uncultured Eubacterium sp.
CCGGTTAACAGCCGGTTGCTCCACCATTGAGCTACCTCGGAAGATCTGTTTCCATAACAATGAATATTATGAACGACAACGTTATTAATTATACATAGATTATCCGGCTTTGTCAACTGATTTCCTATGGATTTTGATTTGTGGAGGGATGGATACAATTTTTCAAACGGTCTGACATCTATCCTTTGAAGAGGAGAGTGTCCATCATCTTGTACGCAAAAACAATTAATTTAGAAATTATATATTGAATATAAACTAACTATGAAACAAATCATTGTATTTTCGAAATATTTCCGCTTTATTATTTTGATTTTCACTACACTATGGTACAATAAAGATGTATAGTGATGTGAAGGGAGAATATTTATGGAGAATAAGAAAAGTGGACTAATGGCCAAGTTTCTAGTCCCATCTGTAATCGGTATCATTTTATTTATGATTCCAGTAAAGTATAATGGCGATTGGACAGTGTGTGTCAAGATTTTGGCTGACATCATTGGCGGCGCTTTGGGAGGTTTCCTTCCGATTTTGTGTGTCGCTATCATCACTGTTTCCGCAATTATGTCTGTTATTTCTTTGGCTAAACCGAAATTTATCACAGAGCACCCTATTCTGAATGACACTTTTTCAACTTCGATCATCTGGGTCGTTATCAGAGTGATCGGCGCGGTCCTCGTATGGATTACCTACCTGGGTCTGCACGCAGAGGATGGCAAATCGGGTCTGGTGCATATGCTTACTGAAGGCGGAGCTGGTGGATTCGTATTAGGGGATCTGCTGACTGTACTGGTCATCATCTTTGCAATCGCAGCCCTGCTTCTGCCGCTGCTGCTCGACTTTGGTCTCTTGGAGTTTGTCGGCGCACTGTTGACAAAGGTCATGAGGCCTCTGTTTAAAATTCCTGGACGTGCAGCAGTTGACTGCTTTACCTCCTGGATTGGCGATGGCACACTGGGTGTTATGCTGACTTGCAACCAATATGAGGGTGGTTATTACTCTGCAAGAGAAGCCTCCGTCATCGCTACGACTTTCTCAGCAGTATCTATTACATTCAGTATCGTCGTTTTGTCACAGGTGGACCTGATGCAGTATTTTGGTGTTTACTATCTGCTCATCTGTCTGATCGGCGTGGTTTGTGCCATCATCGTACCGAGAATCCCGCCTCTTTCTTTGAAGAAGGATACATATCTGGTTGAAGGCAAGGCAATGCCGGAGAGCATTCCGAGCCAGTACAAATCATCCATTCAGTATGGTACTGATCTGGCTCTGAAGAGAGTGCAGGAGCACAAAGGCATCGGTCAGTTCTTTGAAAACGGCATGAAGAACGCTGTAGGAATGTGGTTTGGCGTATTGCCTTCCGTTATGGCTATCGGCACGATCGCCCTGGCGCTTGCAAACAACACGCCGATTTTCGAAATCCTAGGAAAGCCATTCCTGCCGCTGCTGAACCTGCTGCAGGTTCCAGAAGCTCTGGATGCTTCCAAGACCATGATCGTAGGCTTTACGGATATGCTGACGCCGTCCATTATCGCTTCTGCTGATATCACAAGCGTCATGACAAAATTCATCGTCGCGGTTGTATCTGTAACACAGCTGCTTTACTTGTCAGAGGTTGGCGGATTGATTCTGGGATCTAAACTTCCAGTAAAGCTTTGGGAATTATTCGTAATTTTCTTAGAAAGAACGATCATCAGTTTGGTTATCGTTTGCCCGCTGGCGCATTTGATTTTTTAGGTAAGTCTTAAATCGTTTTGTTTATATTAATTTAGCATCGCTATATATCAGGGCAGTTCGCAGAGAACTGCCCTTTCTATGATCAATTTTAAAGGGGTTTTTGACAGAAAGGAAAATTCTTGAAAAAACATTGACAATTATACATATCCAATGTATAATTAATAACGTTGCGGTTGATAATAGTAATTGTTATGCAACAGGTATTCCGAGGTAGCTCAATGGTGGAGCAACCGGCTGTTAACCGGTAGGCTGTGGGTTCGAGCCCCACCCTCGGAGCCAATTTTATGTCAAGGGTGCAAAACTCAGTCATAATTAACAATGATCTGCATAATAGTACATAGATATGATACACTTGATATCGCGGGGTAGAGCAGTTGGTAGCTCGTCGGGCTCATAACCCGGAGGTCGCAGGTTCAAGTCCTGTCCCCGCAACCAAACGAAAAGAAATGTCATATCCATTAGGATGTGGCATTTCTTTTCGTTTATTTACGATCATGACCGGACTTGAACCGAAGCCGAGGGCGCAGGGACTAAAGCGTATGTGTTCTATTCAATATGATACTTCTGCATTTTTCTAACGATCGTGGACTGATTGACTTTTAATTTCTCTGCTATTTTCCGTGTGGTACCACAAGTCAGCTTCGCCTGCTCCAAAACCTGCCGCTCTAATTCTTCTATCGCTTCATTCAATCCCAGTTCTTCATTATCCGCAAGACCGTGGATCACTTTTCTTATGGGATCGGACTTATACTGTGCATTCCACGGCAGGTCTTCTGGTTCCAAATACTCATTATTGCTGACAATGACCATATTCTCCACGATATTTTTCAGCTGGCGGACATTGCCCGGCCATGAAAAACGTTCCATTTCCTTTACGATATCATAAGTCAGAATTTTTTCCTGTCCGTATTTTTTATTATATCGCTTTAAGAACAGCGCTGCTAACGGAAGAATGGCATCCGTCCGTTTTCGAAGAGGCGGAATTTCAATCTGTACCACATTCAGACGATAATATAAATCTTCACGAAATGTT
Organism: uncultured Eubacterium sp.; assembly: GCA_900551775.1. Classification (GTDB taxonomy): domain Bacteria; phylum Bacillota; class Clostridia; order Peptostreptococcales; family Anaerovoracaceae; genus Senimuribacter. The sequence continues at coordinate 2,768 of URXI01000098.1, forward strand.
CCTTCTTCTACCATATCAGCTAATGAACGATTCGTTGCTGCCAGGACTCTGACATCTATAATCTTCGAATCGATTGCGCCTACACGTCGGATTTCCTTACTTTGTATGAAGCGAAGCAGCTTCACCTGGAAATCAAGGGGCATCTCTCCAATTTCATCCATAAAGACGGTGCCACCGTCGGCTGCTTCTATTAATCCGACCTTTCCATTCTGCATAGCACCAGTAAAAGCACCTCTTTCATATCCAAATAATTCAGATTCCAGCAAGTTGCCTGGAATGGCGCCGCAGTTTACAGTGATAAAAGGCTTTTCTTTCCGCATGCTGTGCTGATGGATATATTTTGCAACCTCCTCTTTTCCTACACCGGACTCACCTAGAATCAAAATCGTCGTATTAAAATTAGCCACTTTTCCAGCCAATGAAAGAACCTGCTTCATCCCTTCGCTGATTGCAAGTAAAGTATCTTCACCGTCGCCAGTTCCAGCAGGCGGTGAGGAAAAACGGGACATGTATTCTCTTTCATTTTTTCTTACTCGCTGCAGCTCTTCTGTCAAATTATAGATTTCAGTGATGTCTCTCGCATTGATGACAATCATCTTGATGTCACCATTTTGATTGAAGATCGGGCGGCCGGTGACCATGATATGCCGGCCGGATTTGACAACTTGTCTTTTCGATACCACGGTCTGTTCTTTCGCGACAATGTGTGCCACAGATTCCGGCATCCAGACCGGGTTGATCAAATCCCTCATATACCTGCCTTCTATTTCTGATTTCTTGATCTCCGCCACACGTTCATACGAACTGTTGACAAAGAGAACTTTTCCATCCTTATCCGTTACAAGAATTCCGTCAAAGGAACCCTCCAGTATCTCTTCAAAATGCTTTGACAGGTCATCACGTGACATGCCCTTCTGTTTGCTCAAGAAGAGCATCGCCCGGATCTCTGCCTCATTCTCATCAGTCATATGAAACGGAATTCCATCGAAAACGCTATCCCCTGCAGAAAATGTATATACAAGGTCATTCTCTGTCTCCAGCTGCTCCATCGTTCCAGTCAGTTCGCATAACGCTTCACCAATTAGATCCCGTTCTGTTTTTCCAGGACAGATCTGAGAAAAAAAGTCTATTGCGGCCTGGTTCATCCTTTTGATTTTCGCTTCTTTATCCAATATGATTACAGGGGCAGATTTCATTTCCTTCTCTGCAAATATAGTTTTCCCGTCTTCCATCATGTTTCTATCCCCTACTTTCTTCTAAACTCAACTTTTGGCTCAAAATCAATACCATTATTTTACTCTAGGATTATTAAAATCACAATACCCTATCAAGTTATAAAACTTTCCATTATCTTCCTATGTTGTTTCAGACAATGTAATGTTGCAAAAGGCTGTCAACAGAATACCCGTTGACAGCCGAAATACATGCTCTGTTTTTCTATGTTATTTCACTTCCCATTCCCAGCATTTATCATTGTTTGCCACAGTAAGATTGTCCAGCTTTTTAGAACTTACCATATAGATATCTCTGTAACACAGCGGAATATCCGGACATTCCTCATAGAGGATTTTCTGCATTTCCCATGCCTTCTCTTTTCTCTCCTTTTCGTTGGTGCACAGATTCACGGCTACGTGTGCCTCATAGTATTTAGGAGACTGTACGCGCGAATACGTTACGCCATCAAGGGCATAATTCATCATCAGATATGTTGGAGAGGCAGCAGTGGTTCCCTCAAGGATACACATATCAATGGATCCGTCACGGGCTCCCGTTATAATGGTACTTCCATCACCCGTTTCGATATCGATCTTTACGCCAATTTTAGACAGGCAATCTTGAATTATCACAGCCATTTTTTCGCGGTCAGTGGTTCCCACACCCAGAGAATAGGTCTGATCAAAGTCAAATCCTGCACTTTCCAACATCTGTTTCGCTTTGTCCGGATTGAATTCATTCTTAAGGTCTGTATTGAGGTATGGACTGCTCGGCATCAACGGACTGGTTGCGACTGATCCGTATCCCTTCAGTACCGAGTCTACGATTTTCTGCTTATCGATAGCGAGCATAAATGCATGGCGCACATCTGGTGCAAACTTCTCATTGTTCAGGTATAACTGGCAGATTTTCTTGTTCTCCATCAGTTCCGCATGAAGTCCCTTGTTCCCGTCTAAGGTTTCAACAGCCTCATCTGGTGCCGGTGAATCCCAGCCAGTGTCAAACTCTCCACCCATCAGTCCCGAAGACAGGGTTTTATCACTAATTACCCTGTAGATCAGCTTATCAAATTGCGGCCGACCCAGATAATAATCATCAAAGGCTTCCATCACGACTTCATATCCAGAGGTCTCACTGATAAACTTGCAAGGCCCGGATCCAATCGGTTTATCCCAGAAATCACAAGTGCCGACTTCATCTACAGGAATGTCTTCCAGCAAATGCTTAGGCAGTACGTAATAATAGTAAGAATAGGATCCGAAAAATGCTTCTGGCGTCATCGGGTTCTTCAAATGCATCTCCAGGGTATAATCATCCACTGCATTGATCTGGATATCTCCTGTACCGCCTGCATCCGTGCCAGCAAATTGAGCAAGGTAGCCACGACTTCCATATCCCTCAAACTCCGGATTCGCCATTGTCTTGAAGGTCCACTCCCAGTCATGGGCCGTTACTGGCTCACCATCATGCCACTTGGAATCCTTTCTGAGATGAACGGTAAACATCTTCATATCTTTCGACACATCGATAGATTCCGCCGCACGATAGTAGATAATGTTCTCATTGTCGAAACCGCAAAGTCTGTCAAAGATCTTTTCGTTAGGAATAATACTGTAGAGTCCGACAATGTCGTAAGGCATCAGTCGATTCCAGGCTCCACTCAAGGCGTATACGATCGTTTTTTCACCGTCTTTGGCAGAACTGCCACCCTTTGATGAACTATCACCACAGGCAGTCATCGCTGCTATCAAGGAAATGACCGTGAGAATTACTAATACTTTCTTTTTCCACTTTTTCATCTTCATTCCTCTTTTCTTTTTTCTTCATTTAACAGTTGACGATATAAACAAACGGCAAAAGGGAGTGTTACCAAAAATGCCAGTACATCTGCAATCGGCTGCGCCGCTTCAATTCCAAGCAATCCCATATGTTGCGGCAAGACCAGGATGAGCGGTAGGAAGAACAGCCCATTTCTCATGCTGGAAACCAAAGTTGCTTCCCTATACTTACCAGCGCTCTGGAGCAGCACATTGCTGCACGTAAGGAGTGGTGCAAATAGGATTCCGATACACTGTAGGAACAGCGCCCGGCTGCCAACTTCGATCACCTCTTCATCACTGCAGAAGACATCGATAACTTTGTCAGATTCCACCATACCCGCTATCGCCAATATTCCAAGCAATATCTCGCATAATGTCAGCGTGAATCGAAACCCTTTCCTAACACGGTCATACTTCTCGGCCCCATAATTAAACCCGGCTACAGGTTGAAACCCTTGCGCAATACCAAGTCCTGCGGCAAACATTAGGAAAGTGATGCGTCCTACAATGCTCATCCCTGCAATGGCGGGGTCTCCATAAAGTTTTGCCCCTCTGTTTAAAAGCATGGTTGATAAGATCCCCAGCACCTGTCCGAAAAAAGCCGGAAGCCCCGCTGTGACAATCGGTTTCATTTGTTTTCGAAAACAAGCGACGTGCCTCATATGAAAGCTCTGCGAACAATAGCCTGACTGAAAGAAAGTGAACAGAACTGCAAAACTTACACATTGCGCAATCGCAGTTGAAATACCAGCACCCATGGTTCCCAGGCCAAAGGAAAACATGAAGATCGGATCCATGATAATATTCAGCATAGCGCCGATTCCGATGCCGATGGTACCCATCAAAGCCTTCCCTTGGTAGCGAAACAGGTTATTCAGCGTCAGACTGCACATGATGAAAGGCGCTGCCAGAAAGATCCAGATTGCATACTCTTTTGCAAAGGGAAAAATCGTCCTCGTGCTGCCAAAGAGATAGAGAATCTTATCCATAAAGCAGATGCCTATCATGGAAATCAGCAAGCCTGTAACGAAGGAACTGAACAGCGCCACAGAGGCTGCCATATTTGCCTCCCGTTCTGCTTTTGCCCCAAGCAATCTCGATACGAGAATGCCGGACCCCTGTCCATACATGAAGCCAAAAGCCTGCAGTATCGCCATGATTCCGAAGACGATTCCCACTGCCCCACTGGCGCTGGTGCCTAATCTTCCAACGAAAAACGTGTCTGCCAAGTTATAAATATGGGTGATTAGAATACAGATCATACTTGGAAACCCCAGCGTCAAAATGAGCTTTTCTACTGGCGCTTTCGTCATCTTATCAAATTGGATTCTATCTGCATCACTGCTATACAACGTTCTCCATCTCCTCTGGCAATCGCAGCCGAATGTAAGCATGATACATGCTTTTACTGTGCCTTAGATAATGCTACAACCACTTCCACCATTTTTTCCATTGATTGAATAGAGATGAACTCATGTACTCCATGTGCATACTTTTCTCCAGCAGACAGATTTGGACACGGCAGTCCCTCATAGGAAAGACGAGCGCCATCCGTACCGCCCCTTGCCGGAATGATGTTTGGTTCGACATCACATGCAAGGAAAGCCTGTTTTGCTCTTTCGACAATATGCATTACCGGGAGTATTTTTTCTTTCATATTATAGAACTGATCTTCCATTTCAATGGAAATCGTTCCTTCTCCATACACACCGTTCAGATACGCTCCCAGATTCAGCATAAATTGCTTCATCTGTTCGAATTTTTCTTTGGAGAACTCCCTGACATTCATGGTGATTTTGACAGAAGATTCATTTCCGCTGATGTTCGATACATGATAATATCCTTCATAGTTCTCCGTATGTGCCGGTGCCTCTGCCGCTGGAAGCATAGATATCAGTTCATTGGCGATCAAAATTGCATTTTTCAGCTTGTTCTTTGCCATGCCTGGATGTACAAAGACACCAGTTACGACAATGTCTACCTTTACGGCATTGAAATTTTCATATTCCAGCTCACCAAGAGGTCCTGCATCAATGGTATAGGCATACGCTGCGCCGAATTCTTTGATGTTAAAGTATTCTGCACCTTGCCCAACCTCCTCGTCTGGCGTAATACAAACGCATATTTTTCCATGCTTGACTTCCGGATGCTCGATAAGATATTCCATCGCTGTGAAAATCTCAGCGACGCCAGCTTTATCATCTGCGCCTAGCAGCGTCGTTCCATCGGTCACAATCAGATCCTGGCCGATATACCTCGGCAGATAATCAAAGTAATCTGCACCAGTGACAATGCCGTTCCCTAGTTCAATGTCTCCACCCTCGTAGTGCACGATACGAGGCTTGACATTGGCGCCAGTCGTGCTCGGTGCAGTATCCATATGTGCAATCAAGCCGATTGGTTCCAAATCCTTACACCCGGTAGATGCCGGCAGCCAGCCATAGACATAGCCGAACTCATCCATTTTTGCATTTTCAAGGCCGATTTCAGCCAACTCTTTTGCCAGCTCCTCACCGAGAATTTTCTCTTTCATCGCTGTAGGGACTGTTTTGCTGTTTGGATCTGACTGCGTGTCATAAGAAACATATTTTAAAAATCGTTCTACTACTTTGCTCATTTTCATTCTCCTTTTCTGTTTATGATGATAATTCCAATAATAACCAACAAACCCGAAAAGAACTTCTTTTTCAATTCATTCTTTTCACCCAAAAATATACAGGATACAATGATAGTTAAAAACACAGTAAGGGAACATAGTGGCGCAACGATAGTCAGATCACCGCTTGTATAGCATAGAAGCAGCAACAACGGGGATGCACTGGATGCGAGAGCCGTGATCAGCATGATTCGCCGATCCCCATGTTTAAATTCCGCAATCACTTCCGCAGGTCTGATTCGTTCAGTGGTCATTATGATCATTGCCGGCGTCAAGAGGGACATGCTGATGTAGATTGCCAGGTTAAATTCAGATGAAGCATTGATATCTATCAGTTGTGCGGCGCACGATGCCAAGCCGGAGATGATACCATATAGCAGATACTTGTTCACCTTCAGACTGCCTTTTTGATAAAATACCAGTATATTGCTTCCTATAATAAACGCTGCCCCGATAATCTTATTCCATTGAAATGGAGCATCCTGAATCAGAAATCCAGCGGCAATCATAATCACTGTATTGATCTGCCGAAGTACAGAAAAAAATGATGCTTCGACATTTGCTCTTACAATTGTGTTAATCCTATCTGAAATACTATAAAAAATACATGCAGTAAAAAGCATAAAATATGTCCGCAAATCGGTTGCAGCCTTTAGCTCAAAAAATGGAATGAATACCAGCACAAAACTGCCAGCCATAAGCTCTACTAGAATCGTCAGCGCTGCAGGCCGCTTTAACTTTCTAGCAAGCTCCCGATAGCCACAGGTAAAAACTGTGTAAAAAACTAAATATGCAATGATATAAAAAGAAATCATAATATATACCTAACCTTCACACCTGCACGAATGCAAATGTGAAGGTTAAAATAAATTTAAGGAAGACTTCTAAAGTTTTTTTGCTCTGCCGCCTGTCTACAGATCGCAGACATCCACAGCGCCTTCTCTGTGAGGTGGTACAAAGTCTTTTCGAATCTCATTGTAGGCCTTGCTCACCTCGCTCCATGGGAATGCCAGGTCGATAGCGTAGAACATCATATTGATAAATCGCTGTACTTTGCGAATCAGATCAGCAAGCTCATCTAAATCTTTACATCCATTCAAGGCTGCCGCAGATCGGTATAAGACGGACATCACGTCTTCCATCTTGTTGCTGCGGGCGCTGGACGCAACGGTGTTCATCGCAGAACCTGCAACTGCTTTCATGGTTTCTAAGTCAACTTTACCGCCCAGGCAGAGCTGATAGTGCTGATAGAGAATTTCCTGAAGCTGTGACATATCCATGTAAGCGTATAACCACTGTGAAAAGCTGCGCCCCATATCGTCATTGTGTTTCAGCATTCTGCGTACATCCTGAGGTTCAACCATCCAGCCGGCTTCAATTCGTCTCTCCAGTTCTTTTGTTATTTCACTCATGATTACGCCTCCTCTACTACATCAACAGTTACAGGACAACCAGTTTCTTCCCACATCCCTACGGTCTCCTCGTGGAAAGCTTCCATCTGTTCCGGTGTGAATCTTGCGAAAACATTGCCTGCTCCAAGGGGTTTCATGTCTCCATGCCAGCAGCAGATGCACTGCGGCAGATCATAGAATCCGATATCTCCTGGTACATTAGGAATCGGGTTTTCTCTGAATTTCGGTCCTTCAATCGTCGTTGGACAGAATACCTCGTTATAGACAATTTTTGCATGCACCCAGCGGGTCGTAAATGGACAAGCTTTTTCGACAGCTTCACAGGTGAGCGGAGCTTCCTCCGTCAGCATATCGGCATATAAATCCTTGCCATGGAATGTGAACTTTAGCTTTTTCAAAATAAATCTCCTTTCTTCAACAATTTAAACTCGCACTACTGGTCAGATACATCGACAGCGCCTGCTCTGTGAGGCGGGACAAAGTCCTTCATCACTCTGCTGTATTCTTGACACATCGCATCCCAAGGGAATGCCAGGTCGACAGCGTAGAACATCATATTGATGAACCGCTGAACGACACGGATGGTTGCAGCCAGAGATTCCAGACTATCGCATCCACTGATTGCCGTTATCGAACGATACAGCACGCTGGTGGTATCCTCCATCTTTGTCGCACGGAAATTATTTGCAGCAGGGCCGATGATGCCATTTGCAGCAGCTTTCAAAGTATCTAAATCAGCATTTCCTCCCATAGTGACCCTGTATATCGGATAAAGTGACTCCTGTAACAACCACAAATCCATATAAGCATAAATATGCTGCGCCATATTACGGCCTTCAGCCGCAGAGTGCTTCAGCATTCTGCGCACGTCCTGAGGTTCTGTTAACCAGCCGGCATCGATACGACGTTCCAATTCTTTCGTAAATTCACTCATGACTATTCCTCCTCTACTACATCAACAGTTACGAGACTGCCTGGTTCTTTCCAAAGGCCCACAGCTTCTGCATGGAATACTTCCATCTGCTCGGGTGTAAATCTTGCAAATACGTTACCGGAACCCAAAGGTTTCATATCTCCGTGCCAGCAGCAAATGGTCTGCGGCGTGTCAAATAAACCAATATCTCCTGGTAAATTTGGAATCGGGTTTTCTCTGAGAACAGGGCCTTCAATCTTTGTCGGACAGAAAATTTCATTTGCTACAATTTTTGCATGCACCCAGCGGGTCGTAAATGGACAAGCTTTTTCTACTGCTTCACAAGTCACGGGAGCCTGATCAGTCAGCATATTGGCATAAAAATCTTTTCCATGGAATGTAAATTTCAACTTCTTCATAGAGATATTCCTCCTTATCATTCATCTTCTCTCTTCAGGACAACAGTTTCTCCGCCTTTTTGCCAGATCCGGGTTCCAACTTCTGTCAGTTCCTCCATGTCTCCTTTCAAATGGGCAAACAAGTTATGATAACGTTCTCTTGTCGGGGTTTCATCTCCCCAGTAAATACAAACTGCAGACCACTCAGGATCTGGATTAAAGCATAAACAGCCCCTGCAAGGTTTGGTATGCTTGTTTTCTCTTTCTTCCGCTCCGAGCTGCGCGGGGAAATACATTTCTTCCCCAGAAAATCTCCCCTGTAAACAAAGGGCCTGATAGCCATTGTTCTCTTCCATGAATGCCTTAAAAGCGGCGGCTGTCATTGGAGCGTCGTAATCAAGTTCTATTTCAAATCTGCCGCCCTTTTCAAATTCCATAAAATACTTCGCCATCGTTATTCCTCACTTTTCTTCTTTTAGCGTTCGAAACGTTCCATCGTGATTGCTTTGCTCGGACACATGGACCAGCAGACGCCACAGCCATCGCATTTTTCAGAAATGTGGGCCTTCTTGCCTTCCATGCTCAGTGCGCTGTACATGCACGAATCCTTGCAAACACCACAGCCGATACACTTTTCTTCATTGACGACTGCACGGACTGGAGGATCATATTCAGTCCAAGCAGAATCATTGAGATGTTGTAGCGCCTTTCCTCTAAATTCCTCAATGGTCTTATATCCGTGATCAGCCATCCACTTATCGATGCCGTCAGAAACCTCTGTCAGCACCTTATAGCCTTTTGCATAGATTGCACCACAAATTTGAACCGTTGTTGCACCGACTAACATATACTTGATCGCATCTTCGCCAGTCTGAATACCTGTTACGCCTGACAGCGGCAGGCTCGTTCCCTGTGCAACCTGAGAAAGATAGCGCAGACCCACCGGACGGAGCCACGATCCTCCCATGCCGTGATATCCTAACCATGGGCGTTCATTCTCTGTGTCAATTTCCAACCCGTCAATCGGGAAGGTTCCCAGGGCTGCAATTGCGTCAGCACCAGCCGCTTCCGCTTTTTTTGCCGCAATGGTTGGATCATCGTTGAGAGCCATCATCTTACAGATCACAGGAATTTTCACCTCTGACTTTGGTACCGAAATAAACAACGGGTCTAAGGTAGTTACTTTAGGAACAGCATGCATATTCAGTTCGATGGCATCTGCACCCATATCTTCTGCCATGCGAGCCAGCTTACGCCATTCTTCATAGTCGTTTGGTTTCCCACAGATGCTCACGATGATTGGAATATCCACGCCATGTGGGCCTTTTAATTCTTCCAGCATACGTCCCATCTCATCTGGGGTCGGATATACCTCAGCATTTCTGAAAAACGAAAACTGACCATCCCTTTTAAACACTGCCGGATCAAAACCATGTGGGTTATTATAAACCA